>NZ_CBDTNW010000158.1:0-22587 GCF_965361815.1 Rubneribacter sp. | reverse complement strand
ACCGCCCGCAGGTTGGTCACAAATGACGCCCTGTGGCACGCGCGGGGCCGATTTCGCGCCCTTCATGCCTCTCGCGTCCGGAGAAACCCCAGGTCGCGGGAATCGCGCGGCCCGCCGACGCGCCGGATCGGCCGCCTCGCGTGCCACAGGGCGCGGTTTGTGACCAACTTGCGGTCGGACCCTCGCCCAGCCACTGCCACCGCCGGCGCGAGCCGAGCCGGCCACCCCTGCAAGGTTGACCGCAAACGGCGCGCGGCGCTGTTTTTGCGAACGCGCGCAGCGCCGACCACCCTCCGCGGCGCACGATGCCGCCCGGCGGCGCGAGGCGCTTCCGCGCTCTGCACAGGCCCATGAGGCCCCGGCCTCCAAGAGGCCAAAGGCCTCATCCTCCGCATACCTATTCAGTTGGCTCTTGCGGCGAACCCTCCCGGGAGCGCGGTAGGGCGAGGTTCAAAACGACGCCCAGGATGGCGCAGGCCGCCATGCCGGGAATGGAGTAGTCGCCCAGCGGGATGACGATGCCCGCGCATTCCATCCCGATCCCCAGCACCAGCACCGACGCCACGATCATCAGATCGCGCGAATCCGAGAAGTCCACCTTGTCGGGCGTGAGCATGCTCATGCCGTTTGTGGCTATCAAGCCGAACAGCACCAAGGACACGCCTCCCATGACGCACGAGGGAACGGAGTTGACCAGCGCCTCCAGCTTGGGGCAGAAGCCGCCCACGATGAGCGCGAACGCGCCCGCGTACCAGAACACCTGCGTCGAGTACACGCGCGTCACGCTCATCACGCCGATGTTCTGCGCGTACGTGGTGGCCGGCGCCCCGCCCACAAGGCCCGCGACCGTGGTGGCCAGACCGTCGCCCAAAAGAGACCGGGACAGCATGCCGTTGTAATTCTTCCCCACCACCTGGCCCACCACCAAAAGATGCCCGATATGCTCCACGATGGCCACCAGCGCCACGGGAGCTATGAGCACCATCGCGCTCAGCTCGAACGTGGGAAAGACGAGGCTGGGAAGCCCCACCCACGGCGCCTCGATCACCGGCGCGAAATCCACCAATCCGAAGCACACGGCAGCGATGTAACCCACCACGATGCCGATGAGCACGGGGAAGGCCGCCCATATCCCCGGCAAACACGACGTGGCCACGATCACCGCCAGCGAGATGAACGCCACCACCGCGCCGCTGGCCACGAATCCGCCGCCGGAATCATACCCGCCGTTGAAAAACGACATCTCCACCGCGTCGGAAGCCAGACCCAGCCCGATGACGATGACCACCGGCGCCACCACCACCGTGGGCAGAAACCGGTCGATCCACCCCGTTCCCACCAGCTTGACCAACCCCGCCACGCCCATGTACACGACACCCGCCGCAACGATGCCCCCGCACGCCGCCCCGATGCCGCCGCTGGCCGCCACCATGGCGATGGGCGTGATGTAGGCGAACGACGATCCCAGGTAACTGGGAATCTTTCCACGCGTGACCAGCAGATAGAGGATGGTTCCCACGCCCGAGCACATGATGGCCAACGACGCCGACATGCCCGTGAGGTAGGGCACGAGCACCGTCCCGCCAAACATGGAGAGAAAATGCTGAACGCCGAGCAGCGCCGCCTGCGGAGGAGCCACCCGGTCGTCCACGCCTATCGTGAACCGCTTTCTCGCACCAACCATGTCGCAATCGCCTCCTTCTCGAACGCGCCGAAGCGAGCTTCGGCGTCAGTCCCCGCAACCCAAAAGCCGCTTTCTCGCCAACCCCGCCGATCGCTGGATGACAGGTCCGCTCATCAGCATCATGCACACCGTGCACAGGCCAAGCTCCCCGCCCAGAAGAGCGCCGAGCATCACCACCGTAGCGTCCGATGCCACGCGCACGCGCCCCACAGGCCAGCCGTTCTTCTCAGACAAGGAGAACGTGACGGCCTCGTAGGATCCGCGGCCGGTGTCGGTGGCCGCGTACAGCCCCGTGCCCGCCGCGAACAGCACGATGCCCGCTACCATGAGCGCCGCGTTGGCAACCGGGTGCCCGACATATCCGTGGACGCCCGAGAACGCATCCACGAGCAGGCCGTACACCACCTGGTACAGCACCGTTCCCAGCCCGATCTGGCGCCTGTCGTAGACCAGCGAGAACGCGATCATGAGCGCCGCCACCGCAAACGACGCCTGCCCCAGCGTCAGGCCGAACGTGCGCGCGACGCCCTGCCACAGCACGGCGAGCGTCCCGCCGCCGAACCCCGCCCCAATGGCCAGCGTGATGCCGTAGGCCGACACCGCCGATCCCACTGTCACAAGCGCAAGGCGCCAGGCGATCTGCGGCCTATCCACGCGGGCGGCGCGGACGAACCCCAGCAGGGCCGCCCGCGCAGCTCCCTCCCTATGGTCCCGCTCGCTCGGCACCGAACCGCTAGCCCGCGCGCTCGGCCGAAAACGCTTCGAGCGCCCGTTCGAAGCACTCCACCGGCGGGTTCACGATGCCCGCGCCCACCTGGCCGATACCCGGCACCTTGTGCGCGATGCCCGTGTTGATGACCGGCAGCACGCCGCTTTCGAGCACCTTCACCACGTCGATGCCCGTGGCCGTGCCGCGGAAGTTCATCGGAGGCAGCGAGAAGCCCACGTTCTCGGCGACGGTGATCTCGCGCATGCTCTCGGTGTAGCGCATGGCGTCGGCCACCGAACCGCCCACGAACTGCACGATGGCCGGCGACGCGCCCATGGCGAAGCCGCCGATGCCCATCGTCTCCGTGATGGCGCTGTCGCCCAGATCGGGGTTGGCGTCCTCGGGAGAGAATCCGGGGAACAGCAGCCCATCCACCAGGTTGGCCGGGCCGGTGAACCACCGATCCCCCAGCCCGCTCACACGGATGCCAAACTCCACACCGTTGCGCGACATGGCCGTGAGCACCGTGGAGTTCGGAATGCCCGACGCCGCGTCGAGCGCGCATTTGCACGAGGGCATGGACAAGTTCAGGAAGTAGTGCTCGTTAGCCGAGATGAAACGCATGACGCGCTTGGCCGCATCGAGCGGCACGCCGCATTCGAGCAGCGCGGGCGCCACCTCTTTGAACAGCAGGCTTGTGGCGGCCTTGTTGCGGTTGTGGCACTCGTCACCCATCTGCACCGCCTGGGCGATGATGGTCTTGGTGTCGATGCCGCCCAGCGCGCGCACGGCCTTGTCCATGGCCGGCGCGAACTCCTCCTGGATCCACGCAAGACGCTCGATCACGCCCTTGTCGAACGCGCCGAAGCGCAGCACCTTGCCCAGGCCCTCGTTCACCGTGCAGAACGCCGTGGTGCCGTGAGTCTGGTTCTCCACGATGTGCACGGGCATAGACGGCGACACGATGCCCGCCATAGGCCCCACCGCGCCGTGCTCGTGGCAGGGCGAGAACTCTATCTCGCCCGATGCGGCCAGCTCGCGCGCCTCCCCCTCGTCGGCGGCACGTCCCTCGTACAGAAGCGCGCCCACCACGGCGCCCTGCATGGTGCCGCACATGTCCTCCCAGGCGATGGGCGGGCCTGCGTGCAGGATGGTGTTCTCGGTCATGCCGGGAACCACCTCGCGCGCCGGCGCCAGGCCCACCAGGCGCGTCTGGGCCGCCATGATGCGGCCTGCCGCCTCCTCGTTGGCCGCGCGCACCTCTTCATCGTCCGCAAGCGCGTCGAGCGCCTCCAGGAGCGCAGGGGCCATGGTGGGCGGCTGCCAGGCCAGCTGCGTGACCCTCTGCCCTTGAAACGCCAGGTCCTCCATGAAGTTCGGCGCGCCGATGTTGACGAAGCCAAGATCCTTGCCGAACAGTTCGTTGATGCTCATGCGATTCGCCCTCCCTCGCTACAGGATGCTCGCGGCCAGCAAGGCCGCCTCACGATTGCTGCGCGCTACGATGACGCCTTCCTGCTCAAGCAGGGCGGTTTGCGCGGCAAGCCCCTGCTTGTCGGCCTCCGTCGCGCACACGTACCCCACGAACGCAAGCTCGCGGCCCTCCTTAGCGGCCGCCGCGCGGGCGGCGCGGATGGCGGGCAGTGTCTGGCCGACCGGGTCGTCGTGCGAGCCGAAGCCCAGCTCGAAGTCGAGCAGCACCACGCCCACCGTCGGGTCGGACCCCTGCTCCGCAATGATGTCGTTGCGCAACGCCGGCTCTATCATGGGATGCGGGCGGCCGTTGGTGAACTCGTCGTCGCCCATGTCCAGAAGCACGTTGCCCACGCACGCATCCGATCCGCTCATCTCCTCGCTCGGGCGATGCGACACGTTGCTGCGCAGCGCGTCCAGCCGGCTGCGAAGCAAGAACACGGCCTCGGCGCACAGGGTGCCTCCGCAGAAGAACGCGCGCAGGTTCCTCTGGTCGGCATTCAGCTTGGCGCGGGCCTCGGCAGCTGCGGCCAGCATCCCCTCGTCAAGCTCGCTCGCGCCCGCCTCGGGCACCGCTTCGCCGCGCGATGCCGCCACGGCGGCCACGGCGGCATCGAAGAGGTTGTCGCGCACATGAACGTGGCTCGGCACCGCAATGTCCGTGTCGCCTTCCAAAAAGCACACCACCGCCGGCTTGTCGAGCGTCTCCAAAAGGCCGAAGATCTTCGCGCTCACCGACTCCGCAGGAGGCTTCGACACCAGCACGATGACGTCGGTGCCCTCATCGGCCGCCAGCGCTTTGATGCCCGAAAGCATCATGATGCCGCCGACGGCCTCCTTGAGGTCGCGCCCGCCCGTGCCGATGGCCTGGGACACGCCGCCGCCCATGCGGTCGATCTGCACCATGACCTCCTGCAGCCCGGTGCCGGACGCCGCCACCAGCCCGATGCGGCCGGGGCGCACCTTGTTGGCGAAGCACAGTCCCACGCCGTTGATGGCCGCAGTGCCGCAGTCAGGCCCCATCATGAGCAGCCCGTGCGCAGCCGCATGCTCCTTCAAGCGCCGTTCGTCCTCGATGCTCACGTTGTCGCTGAACATCATCACGTGCAGCCCTTGGCGCATGGCCAGCATGGCCTCGCGCGCGGCGTAGCGGCCCGGCACCGACAGCACGGCCACGTCCCCGAAGCCCTCCGAGGCAGCTTGGCGCACCGTGCGGCACACCACCTCGCGCCCTGAGGCGCCCTCGTCCTTGCGAGCCAAGCGCTCGTCCACGGCCTTCACGGCCGCATCGCACGCCTCCTTTGATGCGGCGCGCACGGCCACGACGAAGTCGTTGGGGCCGGCCGCCTCCGTTTCCTCGGTCGCAAGGCCCACGTTCTGGAGGATCTCCTTGTTCAGATCGGTGGCCATGGACACCACGGCCTCCTCCACCCCCTCGCGGCCCTTGATCTCGCTGCCGATGGACATGAGCGTCACCGAATCGAAGTACGAGTTCCTTCGAACCACCGTAACCTGGTGCATCAACGTCTCCTTCCCGAAACGCCAGTCAACAGTACAAGCCTTCTCAGCGCGTCCGCAGCGCCTGCGGCGAAGTCGGCACCCGAGGTGTGCCCCACCGACAGCAGCTCGGACAGCGCCGGCCCCGCATCGCATGCATCGCGCAGCAGGGCCCGTTGAAACCGCAGGTGCGTGGAGGCTGCCTGGCCGGCAAGCTCGCAGGCGAGCATCTGGCGGCTCACCCGCGTCGTGGCGTCCAGCACGCCGGGAGCGCCCACGCCGTCGGCAACCGCCTGCCGCACGCGCCGGGCCGCAGGGTGGTCCACGCCTCCCAGCACGCACAGCGCGCCCGCGATGAAATCGTCGCCCGCAGGCGTCAGCCCCTGCCCGGCGCCCACGAGCCGGCGCGCGGCGGCCTCGACGCCCTCCCCCGCGAACGCGACTCGCATCAGGTCGTCAGCCCGCTGCCACACAAACGACGACATAGCGTCAAGCGGGCATGCCTCGCCCAGCCAGCGCCGCCGATACCCAAGGAGGCAGCCGCGCGCCTCGCCCGATGCCGCCAGCGCCTCGTCAAAAGCCGCAAGCCCGCGACGGGCAGCGGCAACATCCCACGCCATCTCCTCGCCCGCCGTCGGCACCGTGCGACAGGACGAGAAATCGATGCGCGCGCCTGCGGAAAGCGCCAGCCATTCCCCCTGCCACCTCGCCACGCTCCCAGGACGAATGCGGGAATCCGCAAGCGAGCCCCGCGCTGCGACGCAGACCGTGAACGGCGCCGCGAACCCCGGCCGCGCCACCACCGTCCACAGCCATCCGCCGCCCTCCAGGTTCACCGCATGGTCGAACACCTGCAGCACGCGAAGGGTCATCCGGGCGCGGATCGCAGCCTCAAAACGGCTGTCGCACGCCTCTGCGCGCAGCGTTTCCACAACAGCACCTTCCATCCGCCCCTATGCGAAGAGGAACGACACTGCGATCAGCAGCACCAGCATGCCGACCATGTACTTCATGTTGGTCTTCACAACGTCCATGATGCTCTTGTCGAAGCCGTTGGAAAGCGCCACCACGTTGATCTGCACCGGGCTGATCTGCGTGCCCAGGCCGGTCGCCAAGGCGATCAACCCCATGGCCACGGGCGAAAAGCCCATGAGCGACATCGTGGGCAGGATGAGCGTGAGCACGCCCGCGCAGTACGCGCCCGACGGAATGGCGATCAAAAAGCCGATGACCATGGCCACGGGCAGCATGATGAACGTGGGCACGCCCCCGGTGAGCGACGCGATGTTGGAGAACGTGCCGATCTGCTCCATGAGGTTGATGAATCCAAGGAACAAACCGACCGAAAACATGGTGGTCAGGATGAACTGCGAGCCGTCGATGAGCGCAGCGCAAGTGCCCTCGATGTCGAGCGGCGTGCACACGACGATGAGGATGCACACCACGGCCACGGTCACGGCGGGAACGACGATATGCGAACCCGCCAGGCCGTTGATCCAGCCGCCCAGCACCACCATCAGCAAAAGCACGATGACGGGAATGGAGCGGACGAACAGCTTGCCGTTGGTCAGCTGCTCCTCGTCGGCCTTCTCGGAGGAGGCGGCCCCTGCGGCCATCGAGCCGCGGCGATGCACGCCCCAGAAAGCCAGCGCGGCGGCCAACAGCACCAAGACGATGGTGAACGGCATCATGATGTTGGCGAACTCCGTCACCTCGATGCCGATGTTCTCGGCCGTCACAACGCCCTGGGCGCCGGCCGGCGACGTGATGAAGCACACGGCGCCCGCGATGGCCATAGCCGCGATCACCTCGGGAACCGCCCCGATGGCCGCGAACACGAGCGGGGCTATGACCATCGTGTTGCCCGCCGACAGGCCGGCCATGTACGTGGCGCACGCCTGCACGATCACCAGCACGGCGGCCAGCACGGCGAACTTGCCTTTCAGCAGCTTCTCGCACAGGTTGACGAGCGACTTGAAGCACCCCGCCTTGCCGGCCATGGCCGCTGCGGCAGCGTACATGATGGGGGCGACGTTGCCGAACATGGTCCCCAGGCCCTCGGTCACGGCATCGCCCATGCCCCCAACGGCGATGCCCCCGATGATCATGGCCACGATGCCGCCCACCAACCCCGCGAACAGCATGTGCTTCTTCAGCACCAAAAGCGCGATGATGACGACAAGGGGTATCAAACTCAAAACGAGTTCCATTTTCTCACTCCCTTACGAACGGGATCGTATTGCGATGCGTTGGCGGAGGGGGCGGCTTGACACCGCCCCGAAGAACCCCTTAGCGCTCCACGATGACGGCGACCGGGCCGCCCCCGTCGGGCCCTTGATGCTCCGCGCCGCCGGACACGTACACCATCGGGTCGCCCACCGCGGCGGAGATCACGCCGCCCACGGCCGCGCGCGCATGGCGCGTGTGGTTGATGTCGGAATCGGTGTGCATGGTGTTGCGACGGGCGCGCACATAACCGGTGGAGTCGGCTTCGGCCTTGGCCAGCGCGTTGACGATTTTGGCCTTCTGCTCGGCCGTGGGAAGGCCGTCCACCTTCATGCCGGCGTTCTCGATGGCCTCGATGACGGCCTCTATATCGATGGCGTCCTTCATGACGCTGTGTCCGATGGCGAAGTCGCTGTCGAAGGCGGCGGAGTTGCCCATGAGAATGATCTCGCAGTTCAAAAGCTCAACTCCGGCAGAGGTGGACGCCACCTTGGAGTAGAGCGACCAGTCTTGGCAGATGACCTCGTCGCTTACCGAGCCCTCCGGGACCTCGCCAAGCGCAAGCGCCACGCCTAGCGCGGACGCGCCGCGGTTGTAGCCCATGGACTCGTAGGTGTCGTGCACCACAACCTCGCACCCGCGCTCCTGGGCGTCCAAGATGCGCTCGGAGGTGAGCAGCGGGCACTTGATCTGCACGAAGTGGACGTCTGCCGGATCGGCGATGCCGGCCTTCTCCATGAGTTCGAGCGTCACGCGGCGGCACTCCTCCACCACGGCCATGGTGCCCTGCTCCTCGGGTAGAAAGTCGCGGGTGAAGCCAGAGCTGGCCGCGAGCGTCTTCTCGGCGGTGGGCTCGCCTTCAACCTCGATGCTGCAGAACACGAGCGCATGGGGAGCCAGCACACCCTCGGTGCCGCCAGACATGACGAAGGCCACTTTCCGGGACACTTCGTCTTCCGGCCAGCCGGTCTCGACGGCGATGAGGCGCTTGAACGCCAGCGTGGCCAAACCGCGCGTGAAGTCGTTCACGCAGCCGTTGCCCTCGGTCTTGCCGAGCACGGCGATGATGGTCTTCGGGTCTATCGCGCCTTCGTCGATAAGCGCTTTCAAGGCGCGGGTGTCGTCGGGGCCGGACATCTCGATCTTGCGGACATCGATCTTTTTCATACGGCATCCTCCTGAGTCGGGTGATTGGACGGTCCGTTGGCCAACGATTCTGTCCCGATGCGCTCATTGTATGGAGGCGGGCTTTGCCTGTCATTGTGGCGAAACGACAGAAACCGCCCGCCTCGTTGTCGCTCAGCGCCATGACGCGCGGCGCGTCACTGCTTGTCGGAGATCGCCCGCAGCCACACCCAGCAGTCGTACGCCACCACTATCTCCGCGAAGCCGCGGCCCGGCTTGAGGCTGATCCCCAGCTGTTCAATCTTGTTGGCGCGGTAGCGCACGGTGTTGTAGTGGACGAACGACCGCTCCGCCACGCGCTTGTAGTTCAGATCGCCTTCGATGAGATGGCCGAGCGTCTCCATGAGGTCCGTGCCGTTCTCGCGATCGTAGTCGATGAGCGCGCCTATCTTCTCGCGCACGAACTGCCGCAGCATTTCGACATCGCCCACTCCTTCGATAAGAGAAAATATCCTATGCCGCGCGTAAGCGTCCACGAACGAGGACCTGTTGAGCGACCCTCCCGTCTTGAGCACGCTCATGGCCTGGGCATAGGCCACCTCAAGGGCCCGCACGCGCTCGCAAGCGTCGGAGATGCCCACGCCTATCCGCGCGTCCTTGCCGCGGGCCAGCCGCAAAAGGTCGGGCATCATGGCCGTGAACAGCGCCACGTTGCCCGCCTCGTCGGGCACCCCGCCCAGCACCACGAGGGCGTCGTTGAAGTACACGATGTACACGCTGTCTGACACGCGCCCCTCCACCCTGCCGTACCACTCGTCCAAAAGCCCCGTGTTGATGACGCTGTCGTAGAACTCCTTGCGCGCCGTCTCGTCCTCGGTGAACACTTTGAGGCAGACCACCGGCTGAGGGAACCCCAGCGACATGCTGAACGCCCGCATCTTGTTCTCCACCTCGATGGGCGATTTCACCTTGCCCTGCAGAAGGTCGCGGATGAACACGTCGCGGAAGTTCTTCTGGTTCTTGAGCACGGCGTCGGTTTTCAGGAACAGGGCCGCCAGCAAAATGGCGGATTGCTCCACTGCGATATCCAAGTTGATGCGTGCGTCCCTATCGCCGGGATAATCCGGCACGTAGATGTAGCCGAAGCGGTGCTTGCCAGCCACGACAGGATACAGGCTGTGATCGAGCAGCAGCTTGCGTTTGCGCTGCGCCACGTCCTCGGTGTCCACAAGGTCGTCCAAGCTGCCGGCGCCGTAGAGCGCGCCGGACGACGACGCGGCGCACAGAGCGCCCAGATCCTTGTCCAGCAGGCACACGTCGCGGCTGACGAGCTCGCCCAGCCGGCCGACAAGGACCTCCACGTCGGAGTCGTTGAGCAACAACTCCGCCAGCGCGTTGTGCACGTGGTTGCGAAACTGCAGCTGCGCGATGTACTCGCTGAGCTGCAAGGAGAGCACCTGGTTGGCCATCGTTGACAAATTCGCGTCGGAAGGCAGTTCCAACACCGGAAGCCCCAGCTCGTCGGCTTGCTCAAGGATGCGCGCAGGAATCTCCTCCACGTAGCGCCGCGGCTTGATGCACACCCCCGCCACGCCGCACTCGTTCAGACGCGCGACGAAATCCCGCTTGCTCGAGTCGTCGTTGGCGATGGGGAACAACGTGGTCAAAAGCAACGTCCCCTGCTCCAAATAGGGGAACACGTCGGGAACCTCCATGAGCGAGGCTCCTTGAACCACGTGGGAGAGGCCCTGGGCTCCCGCGACCACCTTGGCGCCTTCGAAGCTGTCCAGCTCGAGCATGTCCCTAACCGTTTTGGGCATGGAATCCCCTTCCGCTCGCAAGCTTTCCGGTCTCCCGAGAGAACGCGCCCCCATCCTACCTTGCGCAGGCGCGTTCCTCGGTGACAAATCTTCGAGCGATCTTTGTCACCCGCCAACAATGACGCGCCCCGCTTAATCGGCTAGAGCGCAACCCCGAAACGCCCCTCGCCGCCCCGCCGCGAACGAAGGGGCGCACGTAGCCAACAGCACGACAATCACGCCATCTTTCCAGGCAATGACCAGGGCCGTCGCAACGCACTTGGCAAGTTGGACCGTTTTGACTTGGCGAGTTGGACCGTTTTGACGCCGTTCACAAATCTGATTAAACTGATCACAGGGAAGCCATGCCCTCTATCTTGGTGATGAGTTCCTGCTTGCTGTGAACGCCCATCTTCCGATATATCCTCTTCCCATGCGATTGGACGGTGCTCTTGCTTATGCACAGAAGCTCGGCTATGTAGGGTAGGTCCCGTCCACGAGCAAGCAGCTCCATGACTTCCGCCTCTCGCGAGGACAACCCGCTCGTTTCCGCGGCCAGGCGACACTTCTCCCGCAAAGCGTCCGATACCTCGTCGGCATCGGCAACCGCAGGACGCCCTTCCTTCCTGGGAAACACAAGGGCGAGCGAAAGCACGTAGAGGACCGCGAGCGCAGCGAACGAGAGGGCCGGACCCGAGCCGTCAAGCAGCTTGACGGCGGATCCGAACGCGGCCCCCAAGCACGTCGCGCTATACACCACCCCCGCGAACACGCAGTACGCAAACATCGGATGCATCTTCAGCTTCATGGCCGCCTCTATGCTCGCCACCATCATGAGCAGGGACGCGAGGGTGAACACCGAATAAGTGAGCCCGGCCAGGACAAGCCGGTAGCGCAACCCCAGAAAGGGAAGCAGGACGAAGCCGGCCGCCACCAGAAGGTAGAGCACCTGGTACACCTGAGGGATTCGCTCATAGTAGCTTTTTTGCGACTTCGACGCCGCATCGACCGCCAAAAACAAAACGGCAACCGCCATCGCTCCCGCCACGGACACCGTCACCACCCACTCGGCAAGAGCCGCCTCCCCAATGGCAACATGTCGTGCCAGCACAGAGGCGATGCCCAGCAAAGCAACGCATGTCACCGCCTTGGCAAAGCCCGCATCGACAAGCGCCGCATTCCTCCTCAGCCCATGCGGGGCACGCCGAAAAAGCCCCTTGCCGTAGTTGAGCGAACGCACTCTGGCAATCAGAATGCCCGAAGACGTCAACGCAAGCCCCAATGCAACGAAGGGCAGCGCCTCTTTCGGCAAAAGAAGCGCAAAGCACAGATACACCAGGGGGAAGGCTGCGGAGGCAAGCCCCACCACCTTGATGGCCGCACGACGCCCGAACGAAGCGAACACCATGACCCACAAAACGTAGCAGCCCCCCGTTCCCGCCCCGAACGCAAGGGCGCATGCGGCCGTCGCCGCCTCGTGCCATCGAACTCCCACAAGCCAGCATTGCAGCACAATCGGCACAACGAGAAGCACACTGCACGCCAGACCGAACATCAGCGTGGCCCTTCTCTTCATGAATCCGGTGGCAAAAGGGGCGGCCAGCACCATCGCCGCGATGGCACCTTGCTGGCATGTCGAAACCGCCATGAAGCGCATGTCGTCCCTTGGCCCAAGCGAGAAGAAAGCCGGGGCGCTTCCATCCCACAGCATGAAAAAGCCCAAAGCCAGCAGAGCGGCAAACCCCAGGACCGCGCTTCCGTATGATCGGTATGATCGCCTCCCCGACACGCGCACAGCAAACGCCCCCCTTGACGCAACGCGAACGAACACTCCCCGTCGCGCCCATTATATACCCGGCATGCGAGCGCGCCGCGATCCCTCCGACAACGACCCCGGCGAGAAAGGCGATGGCCGGCACGAAAGCCGGCCATCGCCAGAACGCACCCCGAAGAGCCGCCGAATCGAGACGCTATCCCACGACCTCACCCGTGGCCAGCTGCTTCCCGAGCAAGTATCCGAAGGTGACGCAATTCATTCCCAGATTATGCCCCGGCACGCTGAATGAGTAGATGCCGGCGAAAGCGTCGCCCACCATGACGCCGATGTTGTACAAACCGGGGATGGGCACATCGTTCTCGTCGCAAACCTCCATGTACTTGCTCGTGCGAAGGCCGCCCATGACGCAGAGGAAGTTCATGCCGCCCTGCATGACCGACTTGCATCCGTAGAACGGCCCCGTCTTGATGGGCGCGAGGTGGGCCTTGTTCTTGTGATACTCCTCGTCCAGCCCGTTTTCCGCGTACCCGTTGTAGCGCTCGATGGTTTTCAGGGCGGTCTCGACGTCTATGCCGTCAAGCTGCCGCAGGACGTCCTCTACCGTGTCCCCCTTCACGAAGGCCCCGGCCTCAACCGACGACTCCCATGCGGCGCGTTCCTCATCGGCCGAAAGACGACCGTCCTCGCTGCCGTACGTGCATCCCACGCCCTCCCAGTACGGATAGAACTCCGCATACGCGTCGTCCCAAACGGTGTACCAGGTTCCCTCGGGCTGCAGCAGATACTGATAGGCGGCGAACGAGCAGATGGTGTCCTCGTTCATGAAGCGCTCGCCGCGCATGTTCAGGTTGATGCCCTCGTGGGTGCTCATCGACTGGCTGTGCGGATTCGCGGAGTTGCAGTTGATCATGGCGGCGTTCGGATAGGTCTTCTGCCATGCGGCCCCAACCCACAAGCCCATCTTGTGACCGTCACCCGGGAACATCCCGCCGGTTTGGAACGTCGCGTCGTAGTTGATCTCGTTTCCTATCAGCAGACTGGCATACTCGGGGCAGTATCGCTGCATCATGTCCGCGTCGCCCGAGAAGTCGCCGGTGGCCAGCACCACCGCGTTGCGCGCGCGGTACCGAACGCAGTCCCCCTGCTCGTTTTTGGCAATGACGCCCGACACCCTTTCCCCGTCTTTCTCCAGGTAAAGCGCCACCGTCTTGTAGTGGATGGTCCCCCCGTGATCGAGGATGTCCTTCTCCAGCACGCTTGTCACAAGCGTCTCGCCCAGATGGGCGCCCTCGGTCACATCGTCGCCCACCCAGCCGTGGGCCCCGGGAAGCTCCGTGTACGCGCCGTCAACGTCCCGGTAGCCCACTTCGATGGTGGTGGTGTATCCGGCGCCCTCCATCAGATCGATCAGCCAGTCCATGGAGGTCTTGCTGTTGTTGATCCACCTCCACCATTTCGAGGCGTCGGGGCGAACGCTGTTGTACGCAAGCTCTTTCTTCATGAGGTACTTCACGTTCTCGGGCGTGTAGTCTATCCCCAGCCGCTCCTGCGCCTTGGTGTTGATCCCGTGGTTCGACCCGCCCCGGCTCACCGGAGCAGCCGAAGCGGCGAACAAGATGACGTCCGCCCCCTCCTCGGCCGCCGACGCCGCGCACACAAGGCCCGAGACGCCCGCTCCCACAACGACGATGTCGGCCTCGTAGGTGTCCGTCACCGACCCCTCGTCAACCGGCTCCGGAGGCGTCTCGAACGCCCACCGGCTTTGCCGCGCGCTCTCGGCGTTAAGGCCGTCCGACGCTTGGTCCGCCTGAGCGGACTCGGCACCTTCTTCCGTTTTCGGGCTGCACGAACCCAAGGTGGCCGCAGCGAAACCGCCCGCCACGGCACCGACGATGAACTTTCGACGATCAAGCAGAGCATCCATGGCGCTGATCCCCTTTCTCCTCGCGCGATCGCTTGCTCGCGCATTCGATGAACCCTCTTCGAAAGAGCATACGCAGGCAAGCCGCAAGAAGATTCCCCCCTCGTATGGGCATCTGGCAATGCGGACGACAATCCCATACGGTATGGGACGGGGCCGAAAGCCAAGCTTTCGACCCCGTCCCACGCTAGCGTCCAATGTCGCAAACACGTTCATGCCGACAGCGGAGATCTTTCTCAAGGGGCAAGCGTGGCCAACGGCGCAACGATCACGCCGTCCTTGCGCACGTACGCCGTCTCCGTCGCCGTCACCACCATGAGGAACGAAGGCGACCCCTCTCGATCGACGTCTACACGTTCCGCAAGCTTGATCAGATGCTTCGCCGCCTCGTCAACCCTGCTCTGCCCCATCTTCACCTCAATGGGAGCCCAGCGACCGTCCGCAAGCACGACCACCGCATCGGCCTCAAGCCCCGTTTTATCCCGGTAATGACGCACCGTACCCCCCAGGGCCTCGGCATACACCCGCAAGTCCCGCACGCACATCGACTCGAACAGCAAGCCGAACGTTTCGAAATCCTCCAATAGCTTCTCGGGAGTGGCGTTCAGTAGAGCGGCGGCTATGGCCGGGTCGGAGAAATGGCGTGTAGGGCTTGTTCTGACGGCCGTCTTGGACCGAAGGCGAGGGCACCATGCGCCCAGATCCTCCGTCACGCACGCACGAGCCAACGCATCCACGTAATCGGCCACCGTCACGTCGGAAGGAGGCTCGCCCTGCATGTCGGCGGCAATCGTCGTCAACGGAGCCTCGGTCGCCACGTTGCGCGCGTACGAGCGCATGATGGACCTCATCCACGTGGCGTTTCGCTTCACGCCGTCCATTTCCTCGATGTCGGCTTCAATGAGTTCGTTCACGTAGTTGCGGGCCTGCTGGAGAGCCGTGCTCCTATCGGCGTCGAGCACCGCCTCCGGCCATCCTCCCCGGCAAACGGCGAACGCCGCATCCCGCACATCGAAGTCGGCGAGGGCAGCCACGTCCCTCTCGCCCGAGAACAGGGACGCCAGGGAAACCAAGCCGTTTGATTCCCCTGATTCGAAGAGCGACATAGTTCTCATAACCACCGGCGCAATGCGGCCGACACCGGAATGGCAGGGGCGCTTCTTCGGCGTGGAGGATCCTGTGAGGATGAACCTGCCACGCCCCTTCCCCCGATCGATCGCGAACCGAACAGCGTCCCATAACTGAGGTGCCTCCTGCCATTCGTCGATGAGGCGAGGCTCGGGGCCTTCCAAAAGGGCCGAGGGCTTCGCTTCGGCCAAGGCGAGCAAGGAGGCGCTTCTATCAGGATCCTGCAGGTACACCGCGCTTGCGGCATGCTGCTCCGCGGTCGAGGTTTTGCCGCACCATTTCGGCCCTTTGATGCACACCGCGCCCGAAGAGGCCAAGGCATGCTCAAGGGCTGCGTCCACCACGCGGGGAAGGTATTCGTCGAATGATCGATTGTCCTGCCAAACAGCGCGAACCATGGCGCACCCTTTCGTCGCATATCGATTTCCAGGGCAATTATAGCGTACTTGGCGAGTTGGACCGTTTCAACTTGGCGAGTTGGACTGTTTCAGCTTGGCGAGTTGGACCACAAATAAGGCCGCGCATCGCCCCCGATTCGGCGATGCGCGGCCCCGAAAACAGGCGGCGCTAGCGCTTGATGTTGTAGAACGCGCTCATGCCGGCGTAGACGGCCTGCACGTCCAGCTCCTCCTCGATGCGCAGCAGCTGGTTGTACTTCGCCACGCGGTCGGAGCGGCAGGGCGCGCCCGTCTTGATCTGGCCGGTGTTGCACGCCACGGCCAGATCGGCGATGGTGGTGTCCTCCGTCTCGCCGGAGCGGTGGCTCATGACGCAGGCGTAGCCGGCCTGCTTGGCCATCTCGATGGCCTCCAGCGTCTCGGTCAGGCTGCCAATCTGGTTCACCTTGATGAGGATGGCGTTCGCGCAGCCCAGCTCGATGCCCTTGGCCAGGCGCTTGGAGTTCGTGACGAACAGGTCGTCGCCCACCAGCTGCACCTTGTCGCCGATGCGCTCCGTGAGCGCCTTCCAGCCGTCCCAGTCCTCCTCGGCCATGCCGTCCTCGATGGAGATGATGGGGTACTTCTCCACGAGCGCGGCCCAGTAGTCCACCATCTCGGCGCTCGTCAGCTCGCGGCCCTCGCCCGCCAGCACGTAGCGCTGCTTCTCGGCGTCGTAGAACTCGGTGGAAGCCGGATCCATGGCGAACATGATGTCCGTGCCGGGTTTGTAGCCGGCCGCCTCGCAGGCGCGCACGATGTATTCCAGCGGCTCCTCGTTCGTGGTGAAGTTGGGAGCGAAGCCGCCCTCGTCGCCCACGCCGCCGCCGAGGCCCGCATCGTGCAGCACTTTTTTCAGCGTGTGGTAGATCTCCGCGCACCAGCGCAGCGCCTCGGCGAAGCTGTCCGCACCCACCGGCATGATCATGAACTCCTGAAAGTCCACGTTGTTGTCGGCATGCACACCGCCGTTCAAGATGTTCATCATGGGCGTGGGCAGAAGATGCGCGTTCACGCCGCCCACGTACTTGTACAGCGGCAGCTCGGCCGACTCGGCGGCCGCCTTCGCCACGGCCAGCGACGCGCCCAAGATGGCGTTGGCGCCCAGCGCGCCCTTGTTGTCGGTGCCGTCCACCTCCAGCATGATGTCATCGACGAAACGCTGATCGTCAGCCTCCACGCCCACCAGCGCGTCGGCGATCTCCTCGTTCACGTGCGCCACCGCGTCAAGCGTGCCCTTGCCCAGGTAGCGGCCCTTGTCGCAATCGCGCAGCTCCACGGCCTCGAACGCGCCCGTCGACGCGCCCGACGGCACGGCCGCACGGCCGAACGAGCCGTCCTCCAGCACGACCTCGACCTCCACGGTCGGGTTCCCGCGCGAATCCAAGACCTCGCGGCCGAACACATCGATGATGACGCTCATGCATGCCTCCTCGCAGGTTTCGCCGGCTTCGACGGACCGTTCCGCCGAAGGATTGCCTTGCCGGCAATCATAGCACGTCACGCATGCGGAGCGCGTCCCTTCGGCCGTTTTTCCGCCATTGTCGACAAGCGGTCACGGCAACCCGGCCGCGCTCGACGCCGCGTCGCTCGTCATCTCGTTGCCCTACAACAGCAGCGCCAAAGCAAGGCACACCGCAAGGCCCGCCGCCAGCGCAAGGGCGTCGCGCGCCGCAAGCCCGCGCGCCGAAAGAGAGGTGCGCACCACGTCGGGCATGCCGTAGCAGCGCGCGTCCATAGCGATCGCCAGCGCATCGGCCCGACGGAACAGCCCCACGAACAGGGGGATGAGCGCGGTCTGCCACGCGCGAAGGCGCCTCCACAGGCCCCCTTCGTCGAACGCGGCGCCTCGCGCCCATTGCGCGTTGCGCACGCGCCCCAGCTCCTCAGCCGTCACGGGGATGAACCGCAGCGCCAGCGATAGGACCATAGCCACGTCGTCCACCGGCACGCGCAGCCGTCCAAGCGGCCGCATGAACGAGGAGAGCGCGTCGGTGAGCTGGGTGGACGTGGTGGTGTAGGTGACCACGAGGCTGGCCGTCACCAAAAGGATGATGCGCGCGGCGAAGAAGCATCCGCGCGCAAGCCCGGCCGGAACCAGCCCGAACGACCCGATCAGCACCACGGGAGGCAGGTCCGCCACCACGCCTGCCGACACACCCCCCAGCCCGCTCGGCGCGCCGGCCGCAACCGCCTGGCCCACGTCGAACGAGAACCCGTTGAACACCACGGTGAACGCCGCTATCACGTACACGGGCACGATCAGCTTGAAAAACCGTCCCAGCGCAATGCCCGACACCGCCGCCGTAACGGCGAACAGCAACGCGCACAGCCCGATTCCCGCCCACGTGCGCACAAAGAACAGCGTCACCGAGTAAGCGACGAGCAGGATGATCTTCACGCGCGCATCGCATGCGTGGATGGGTGAGGAGCCGGGTATGTAGGAGCTGACGTTGAGACGCATGCAGGCAGTATGCCACAACCATCCCCTGCCGCAATCGCGGCCGGTGACAATTCCGCGCAATCAGCTCCCTCGCAACCATGCAGGCGCCTCGCATGCAGGGTCCGCAGCTAAAGCCACAGGCCCTGCATGTGAGGTGCGCCCGCGCAAGGCGCGGCTCGGATTGTCTAGCGGCCTTCGCGGATGTGCTCGACGCTGTGCTTGACGCTGTCCTTCGCATCGATGGCGGCCTCTTTGACGGCCTCGCCGGCCTTGCCAAGCGACTCTTTCACGGAATCGAGGACGCTTCCGACCTTCTCGTCCCTGCGGGCCTCGTGCTGCTGGGCGCGCATCGCAGCCTCGGGGCTGCCCGTGCGCCGAGCCGTCTCGTGCTCGCGCTTGGCGGCCGCATCCTCGGCCTTGCGCTCCTCCATCCCGGTCTTGACCTCGTGGTAGGCATCCTTCACGTTGTTCTTCGCGTCGTGCGCCTTATCCTTTGCGTGGTTCCTCAGCTCGGTGGCTGCGGTGTTGGTTGTGCTGGTCTGCTCAGCCATGTCTGCTCCTATCGGGTTCAAAGTGGAATCGCCCCGTCTCAAGGGGGGCGGCGACCAGGGATGGCGCTACATGCCCTCCACGATGCGCCTTGTCTCGGCCACGGCCTGATCGAAGTCGAACGCGGTGCCGGCGGCCTCCACCGAGCGCCCCTCGTCTCCTTCGTCATCGAAATCCTCCACCGAGGCCTCTGCTTCCTGCTTGACCTCCTCCTCGATGCGGCGCAGGTCGTCAGCGGCCAAACGGTCCTGCTCGGCCTCGCCCTCCGCGCCGTCGAACGCGATCTTCTCTTCCAGCACGTCCGTCTTTGCCATCGGATGCTCCTTTCGTCGATGCGGCGGGCATCGCCGCCGCACTGCTTCGCTTGAAGCCCATTCTACGGAGGCCAGCCGCCGCATGCGACCACCGCATCACTACGGCTGCGCAACGCCTGGGCGACGCGCGATGGAGCAGGGCTTCAAGCTGTTGGAGCGCGGCCGATGCGGCCGCTTGCGACGAAAAGCGCCAATCTGCGCCGCACGGCCGCCCAGGCAAAGGACCCAAGCTTGCCCCGCATCGGAGCCCAAAGGAAAAAGCGCGCCACAAAAAAGGGGTCCGCAGTGCGGACCCCTTCGTTCCTTGATTGCAAGGGAAAGCTACTCGGCCTTCTCCTCCTTGGCCTCCTCGGCGGGAGCGGCGCTCTCCTCGGCCTCGGCAGCCTCCTCGGCAGGAGCCTCGGCCTCCACGGCGGCCTCCTCGGCCTTCGCCTCTGCAGCCTCCTCGGCGGGAGCGGCAGCTTCCTCGGCCTTGGCCTCGGCGGCCTCCTCCTTCGGAGCCTCCTCGGCCTTCTCCACCTTCTTCGGGGCGGCCTTCTTCGGCGTCGCCTTCTTGGCAGCAGCAGCCTCCTTGTCGGCCTTCTTCACGCACGGCTCGGTGACCAGCTCCATGATGACCATGGGAGCGTTGTCGCCCTTGCGCGGCCCCAGCTTCATGATGCGGGTGTAGCCGCCCGGACGGTCCTTCCACATGCCCTGCTCGACCTTCTCGAAGATCTCGCGCACAAGCTCCTTGTTGCCCAGCGCCGCGATGGCCAGACGACGGGCATGCAGGTCGCCGCGCTTGGCCCAGGTGATGATCTTGTCCACGTCGGGGCGGATCTCCTTGGCGCGCGACTCGATGGTCTTGATGCGGTCGTTGAGGAACAGGGCCTGCACCAAGCTCTTCTTCATGGCCTTGGTGTGGGCGAAGTCCGTCCCCAGCTTGCGGCCCTTGTAGTTGTGTCGCATGATACCTCTCTCCTAAAGCTTCAAATTGAGGTCCATGGAAATGAGCTTATCCTTCACTTCCTCGATGGACTTCGCACCAAAGTTCCTAATGTTCAGCAGGTCGTTCTCGGAGAACTCGACCAGCTGGCGCACCGAGTGGATACCGGCGCGCTTCAGGCAGTTGTACGAACGGACGGACAGATCCAAATCCTCGATCTGCTTGTCCAGCTCGGCGTTGGACTCCTGGCCCTCCGGCGCGAAGATGGACGGAACCTCGCCCTCTTCCTCGTCGGCCATGTCGGACAGGCTCAGGAAAGCGCCCATGTACTGGTTCACGATGTTGGACGCGCGGCAGATGGCCTCGGTCGGCGTGATGCTGCCGTCCGTCTCCACCTCCAGCACCAGCTTGTCGTAGTCGGTCCGCTGGCCAACGCGGGTGTCGGTGACGTTGAGCGTGCAGCGACGGACCGGCGAGAACAGCGAGTCCACATGGATGACCCCGATGGGATCCTCCGTGCGCTTGTTGCGCTCGGCGGACACGTAACCGCGGCCCACGCCAATGCGCACCGTCATGTCCAGCTGGCCGCCGTCGGCAACCGTCGCAATGACGTGCTCGGGGTTGACCAGCGTGAACTCGGTCGGGATGTCAAGGTCGGCACCCGTCACCGTGCAGGGACCCTCGGCCGACACGTGCGCCGTGGCCTCCTCGATGTCATCGTTGAGCGCGGAGAAGACAAGCCCCTTCACGTTCAGCACGATGTCGGTGATGTCCTCGATGACGCCCTCGGCCGTGGTGAACTCATGCTGCACGCCCTCGATCTGGATGGCAGTAGCCTTCGCGCCGTCCAAGGAGGACAGCAGCACGCGACGCATGCAGTTGCCCAGCGTGTAACCGTACCCGCGCTCGAGCGGCTCCACGACGAAACGCGCGACGGTGTCGTTGACTTCTTCCGTTGTTACCGTAGGCCTCATGAACTCCGTCATGTGAGGTGAGCCTCCTTACTCTGCAGCGATTATTTCGAGTAGAGCTCGACAATGAGCTGCTCGCGAATGTCCAGATCAATCTGGTCGCGTTGCGGAAGCGAGAGAACGCTGCCCTGGAGCTTCTCGATGTCAACCTCAAGCCACGCCGGCACCTGCACGCGCTCGTTGGAGATGAGCGCGCTTTTGATGACGAGCATGTCCTTGGCCTTGGGGGCCACGGCCACCAGCTCGCCGGGACGGACGCGGAACGACGGGATGTCGACGCGGCGGCCGTTCACGGTGATGTGGCCATGACGCACCTGCTGGCGAGCCTCCGCACGGGACTTCGCGAAGCCCAGGCGGTACACCACGTTGTCCAGACGGCTCTCCAGGATGCGCAGCAGGTTCTCGCCCGTGATGCCCTGCTGGCGGTTCGCCATGTCGTAGTAGTGACGGAACTGCTTCTCCATCACGCCGTAGATGCGCTTGGTCTTCTGCTTCTCGCGCAGCTGCGTGCGGTATTCGCTTTCCTTGACGCGCTTTTTGCCGGCTTCGCCCGGCGCGTAGTTGCGGCGCTCCATCGCGCACTTCTCCGTGTAGCAGCGATCACCCTTGAGGAAGAGCTTCGCGCCCTCGCGGCGGCACAGACGGCAGTCCGCTCCAGTGTAACGAGCCATAATACTTCGATCCTTTCAGCTACACGCGACGACGCTTGCGCGGACGGCAACCGTTGTGCGGGATGGGTGTGCAATCCTGAATGCTGGCAATCTCCAGACCGGTGGCCTGAAGGGAGCGGATGGCCGTCTCGCGGCCCGAGCCGGGGCCCTTCACGAACACGGACACCTTGCGCAGGCCGTGCTCCATGGCCGTCTTGGCAGCGGCCTCGGCGGCCATCTGCGCCGCGAACGGCGTGGACTTGCGCGAGCCCTTGAAGCCCACCGTGCCGGCGGACTGCCAGGAGATCACATTGCCCTGGGGATCGGTGATGCTCACGATGGTGTTGTTGAACGTCGACTTGATATGCGCAGCGCCGACGGCGATGTTCTTACGCTCGGAACGCTTGATGCGCGTGCGCACGTTTTTCTTAGCTGCCACTTGTCTGCTCCCTTACTTCTTCTTGCCGCCGATTTGCTTGCGCGGACCCTTGCGGGTGCGAGCGTTCGTGTGCGTGCGCTGACCGCGAACGGGCAGGCCGCGACGATGACGGAGGCCACGGTAGCAGCCGATCTCCATAAGACGCTTGATGTTCTGGGAAACCTCGCGATGCAGGTCGCCCTCCACCTTGATGTTCGCCTGGATGTAGTCGCGCAGCTTCACAAGCTCCTCTTCGGTGAGGTCGTTCGTGCGCGTGTCGGGGTTGATGCCCGTCTCCGCCAAGATCTTCTTGGAGGTGGTCAGGCCGATGCCGTAGATGTAGGTCAAGCCGACTTCAATGCGCTTGTCGCGAGGAAGGTCGACACCAACAAGACGTGCCATGCTGCAATCTCCTCTTTCTTCCTAGCCCTGACGCTGCTTGTGGCGCGGGTTCTCGCAGATGACGAGCACCTTGCCATGGCGTCGGATGATCTTGCACTTGTCGCACATTTTCTTGACCGAAGGACGTACCTTCATA
>NZ_CBDTNW010000157.1:0-5453 GCF_965361815.1 Rubneribacter sp. | reverse complement strand
GCGAACGTTGCGGAGTGCTCCTTGTCAACACCGGAACCCCGGCCGAACCCCGGCCTCGTGCGGTGCGCGCCTACCT
Organism: Rubneribacter sp.; assembly: GCF_965361815.1. Lineage (NCBI taxonomy): Bacteria > Bacillati > Actinomycetota > Coriobacteriia > Eggerthellales > Eggerthellaceae > Rubneribacter > Rubneribacter sp. The sequence goes on along the minus strand of NZ_CBDTNW010000157.1, from coordinate 5,377 downwards.
GTCCCGGTTCCTCATGGACAAGCGCATCGTGCCCATGAACCGCTTCTGCTGGCGCATCATCCTCCACCTGTTCATCCTCCCGCGCCGCGGCCGCGCCTCGGCGGAGAAGTACGCCAAGATATGGACCGACGAGGGGTCGCCTTTCGCCGCGGCCCATCGGGAGATACAGGCGGGCCTTGAGGAGGCCCTGCGCGCCGAAGGGCGAAACGCCGTCGTCCGCTGCGCCATGAACTACAGCGACCCCTCCATCGCCTCGTGCCTGCGCGAGATGAGGGAGGCGGGCTGCTCACGCCTTGTGGTGCTGCCGTTGTACCCGCAAAGCGCCCACTCCACCACCGGATCGGTGTCCGACGGCGTGGAGGACGCCCTCGCGCGCCTGAGCTGGAACGTCCCCCGCTCGCTCATCGACAATTACCACGACAACCCCGCCTACATCCGCGCCATCGCCGCCTCCATCGAGCAGGCGGGGTTCGACCCCTCCTCCGACGACCGGCTCCTGTTCTCGTTTCACTCCATCCCCCTGGCCGACATCGAAGCGGGCGACACCTACGAGCTGCAGACGGGCGCTTCCAGCCTGCAGGTGGCCAGCGATCTGGGCATCGACCGCAACCGGTGGACCATCGGCTACCAGTGCCGCTTCGACAAAGGGCGCGAGTGGCTCAAGCCCTTCTCGCGTGAAACGCTCGCGCGGTGGGCCGAGGCGGGGGCCGGACGCGTGTTTTTGGTGTGCCCCAACTTCGCGGTCGACTGCCTCGAGACGCTCTACGACGTGGAGCACGAGCTGAAGCCGTTCTACTTCGACCATGTCCGCAAGACAGGGCGCGAACCCGACGAGGGGGAGTTCGTCTACGTGCCCTGCCTGGATCGCAGCCGCGCTCATCTCAGGGTGCTCGCCGACGTGCTGCGCCCCCATCTAGAGGAGGTATGACCCATGTCCGAAGACGAGAGCCGCTGCGAGGCAGCCTCGCATCAGAAGACGGTGCTGCTTGGTGTGACGGGCTGCATCGCCGCGTACAAGTCCTGCGAGATCGTGCGCCTGCTGCAGAAAGCCGGCGTGCGCGTGAAGGTGGTCATGACCGAGCACGCGACCGAGTTCGTGGGCCCGCTCACCTTCCGCTCGCTCACGCACGAGCCGGTGGGCGTGGGATTGTTCGACAACCCGTCAGACCCCATCCACCACATCTCCTTGGCGCAGGAGGCCGATTTGTTCCTCATCGCGCCGTGCACCGCCAACGTTATCGCGAAACTTGCCAACGGCCTGGCCGACGACTTGCTCACCACCACGGCGCTGGCCACCACGGCGCCGCTCGTCATCGCGCCGGCCATGAACGTGAACATGTACGAGAACGGGGCCACGCGCTACAACATCGGCAAGCTGCACATCCGCGGCGCGCGCATCATAGAGACGGGAGACGGCTACCTTGCCTGCGGCGACGTGGGGAAGGGCCGTTTGGCCGACGTAGAGGACATCGTGAGCGCCGTCCTTGACGAGCTGGGGCTTTCGCGCGATTTGGCCGGCAAGCGCGTCATGGTGACCGCCGGCCCCACCGTAGAGCCCATCGACCCGGTCCGCTACATATCCAACCATTCCTCCGGCAAGACCGGCTACGCCATAGCGCGCGCGGCCGCCCTGCGCGGCGCCGATGTGACGCTCGTGTCGGGGCCGGTGTCCATCGCGCCTCCCGAAGCGGTCCGCACGGTGCGGGTGCGCACGGCGCTCGAGATGTTCGAGGCGGCGCAGGAGGCGTTCGGAGCCGCCGACATCGCCGTGTTCGCCGCCGCCGTCGCCGACGTGCGCCCAAAGCAGGCCGCGCCGCGCAAGCTCAAAAAGGGCGAGGCGGATGCCGCGCTGGGCGCCATCGAGCTGGTGGAGAACCCGGACATCCTCGCGACGCTGGCATCCTCCAAGAAGCGCCAGGTGGTGGTGGGGTTCGCCGCCGAGACGGACGACGTGGTGGCCAACGCCGAGAAGAAGCTCTCGACCAAGCACGCCGATCTTGTGGTGGCCAACCAGGTGGGCGAGGGCAAGGCCTTCGGCACCGACGACAACCAGGTGTGGTTCGTGGACGACGAGGGCGTGGAGGAACTCCCCCGCATGTCGAAGGAGCGCCTCGCCGACGCCATCCTCGACAAGGCGCTCGAGTTCGTCCGATGAGGCTTCGCCGCGCGGCGGATGGTGCGGCTCTCGTGGTTCTCGCAGGATCCCGCGCCCGCCTTCGGTCGAGCGCGCAAAATTCTTCTTGCAAACAGCTGCGCATACCGCTATCATAGTCGGCGCTGCTTCGGAAGGTTCGCCTTCCGGGAAGCGGAAACGGGTTGTGGCGCAGTTTGGTAGCGCACTTGACTGGGGGTCAAGGGGTCGCAGGTTCAAATCCTGTCAACCCGACCAGGGGATCGCAGGCCGCAGGCTTCACGCTTGCGGCCTGTTTCGTTTTTTCGCAGAGGCGCAGCCCCGTGGGATCTGTCCCAACCGACCGCCTTCAATTCCCGTGGTCCGCCGCGAAACAAGGCGCCTACGATACGCATACGGTTCGCAAGCCCAAAGGCCGCGCTCCGCGCGCTCGCCTATCCTTTTCGGCATCGTCATCGGCATCCGTGGATAGGAGTTCCCCATGAGCATCATCGTATGGATCATCATAGGCGGTTTGGCCGGCTGGATTGCGAACATGATCATGAAGACGGACGGCAGCCTTATCAAGAACATCGTGACGGGCATCGTCGGCGCGCTCGTCGGCGGGTTCGTCATGAGCTTCTTCGGCGCGGAGGGCTTCACCGGATTCAATCTGTGGTCGTTCCTCGTCGCCCTCGTAGGATCCATCATCCTGATCGCCGTCATCAACCTGCTGACCGGCGGCAAGCGCGCCTGATCGCAACGCTGCGAACGGCATCGGCACGGCACGTCCCCGCCCCTTTCTGAAACGTCCCGCAGATCGGTTGGGCGAAAGACCCCCTTGAAGCGCCAAGCGGATCGGGGGACCGCGTGACGCGCAGGCCGCGACCCTCCGTTGTCTGGCCGTGGCAGCTCGCGTATACTGCAACGGGAACAATGCCGGAAAACAGGGGAGGGCGCGCGTGCGGGATCGGGAACAGGCTGTTGCAGGGACCTCTCCGGAGGAGCAGAGCATCAGCCGCATGGGGACGGCGGGCACGTTCAGGCTGCTGCTGGAGTTCTCCATCCCCGCGGTCGTCGGCGTTGTGGTGCAGATGCTCTACAACGTCATCGACGCGGTGTATGTGGGCCATGCCGTCGGCCCGGACGGCTTGGCGGCCACCACGGTGTCCAACCCCTCCATGACGGCCATGACGGCCGTGGCCATGCTGGTGGGCGTGGGAGGCAACGCGTTGGCGGCCATCAGGTTGGGGGAGAGGCGCCATGATGTGGCCGAGGAGGTTTTGGGCAACAGCCTGACGCTGCTCGCGTTCGTGTCTGTTGCGGTGTGGGCCGGCTCCTTGTTCGCCCTCGAACCCATTCTGCGCTTCTCGGGCGCCGACGACGCGGTGCTGCCCTTGGCGAAGGACTTCATGGTTCCCATCGTGGCGGGCTGTCCGCTGCAGTTCGTCGCGTTCGGCATGAACAACTTCATCCGCACCGCGGGGCATCCCAACCGCGCGCTCGGCTCCATGCTCGTCGGCACGGGAGCCAACGTGGCGCTCGGCTACCTGTTCATCGTCGTTTTGGACGGCGGCATGCGCGGTGCCGGCCTGGCCACGGTGTGTTCGTGGGCGATCTCCGCCGTGTTCGTCATGCAGTTCTTCCTCAAGAAAGGCTCTCCCATGCCGCTTCGCCGCGCGGCGCTTCGACTGCGCCCTCGGTTGGCTCTGCGCATCTGCGCGCTCGGCGTGGCACCGTCGGTCATGGAGCTGGGCTACGCAGTGTCCTCGGCCATCGAGAACAACCTGCTCGTGCTCTACGGCACCACCGATCCTCTGGGCGTGGACGGCGCGCTCGCCGTTATGCGCGTGGTGGTGGCGGTGGGCATGTTCACCTTCATGCCGATGATGGGCATCGCTATGGGAGCGCAGCCCATCATCGGCTACAACTACGGAGCGCGCAAACTCGACCGCATGAAGCGCGTCCTGCTGCAGGCCATCGGCCTGGCTGCGGCGATCACCGTGCCGCTGTGGCTTTCCGTCATCCTCGTGCCCGACCTCTACGCGCATCTATTCGGCCTACCCGACGAGTACATGGCCGAAACCGCCTGGGCGCTCGTGCTCTACCTCATGTTCATCCCCGTGCTTTCGGTCCAAAGCATCGGATCGAACTACTTCGACGCCACCGGGCAGGCGCTTAAGGCAACCTTGCTCACCCTCACGCGCCAGATACTGTTCCTCATACCGTTGCTTCTGTACTGTCCTCGAATCCTTCCCGGCCTGCTTCCGCTCACGCCACTCGAATGCGTGTGGTTCGCTCCGTCGCTTTCCGACCTTGCCTCCACGCTGCTCGTGTCGGTGTTTCTGCTGATCGAGCGCGGACGCTTGCGCAAGCTGGAGCGCGGTTGACTCGCAAAGGGGCAGGGCGTTCGCTGACGACGCGGCCGCTCGCCTGTCCGAGCGCACCGCTTGCGGGCGACGATGCCGTCCGAAAACCCTTTCACCGAGCAAACGCCCCTGACGCGACCGGGGTAAGCGTCGTCGGCCCGTTCTTTGGTAAAGTGCGATGAAAGCGGCGTTCGGCCGCTTTCATCGTTTACCTGTCGGTTAAGGAGAAGGGGGAAGATTCGTGGCTATGCTCGGGTTTCTAATCCTTTTCCCGCTGGTTGTTGCCGGCGTCCTTCTGGTCGTGCGCAACAATCGGGCGAGAAACGCGATTGTCGGAGCCTCCGCCCTGGTCATCGGACTGGCGTCTGTATGGCTGGTCGTTTCCTGCCTGGGCGCTCCGTGGGTGTCCTTCGAGTTCCACTCGCCGGTGGTCGACTACGTCTGCCTTGCGGTGAGCGTGCTCGTCGCCGCAACCGTCCTGGTGTTCGGCATCCGCTACAAGAACGTTTGGGCGTGCGTGCTGGCGGCCGTCCAGCTCGTCGGCTCCCTCGTGTTCGAGCTCGGGTTCGCCCACGGCGTGGCCGTGGGCGAGGCGCTCTACCTCGACTCGCTCTCGCTGCTCATGGCGTTCATCATCGGCGTGGTGGGCGGCGGCATCTGCGTGTACGCCTTGGGCTACATGGAGGACTTCCAGGAGCACGAGCCGGAGGGCGCCAAGGACCGCCGCCCGACGTTTTTTGCCCTCATGTTCGTGTTCCTCTCCGCGATGTTTCTCATCGTGTTCTCCAACAACATGGTGTGGCTGTTCACGGGCTGGGAGGTCACCACGGTGTGCTCGTTCCTCCTCATCGGGTTCACCCGCACCGAGGAGGCCATGCGCAACGCCTTCCGCCAGATC
>NZ_CBDTNW010000156.1:0-31210 GCF_965361815.1 Rubneribacter sp. | reverse complement strand
TGCGCTTTGATGCTGATGGGCAAAGGCAGTGCGGAAAGCGGCGGGCGCGCGGAGCGGAGGATGTTTCACGTGAAACATCCGCCGACCGAGGCGCTACGCGCTGGCAGGTTCGTCGAGGTTGGCGGTTGCCATCGCGGGAGCGGGCGCGATGGGCGCAGCCCCGGACTCGGGCGTGTTCCCGACCGAAGCGCTCGCCGTCGCAGACGCGCTCCCGACCGAGGCGCTCGCCGCTGCGGGCGCGCTCCCAGCTGGGACGCTCGCCACTGCGGGCGCGCCATCGGCCCCTCCGGCCGGAGCATCTGCCGCAGGTGCGTCTTCGGCCCTCGCATCCGGCTCGTCTTTGGGCAGCACGAGGTTCGCCACAATGGCCACCAAGAACACCACGGCCACGCAGTTTTGCGCGAACACGCTCTGCACCAGCTCCGGGAAGATGGCGAACAAGTCTCCCACCTGCGTGAACCCAATGCCCACCGCCAGCGACAGCGCCGCGATGGTGATGTTGCGCTGCGTGAATCCGGCGCGCGCGATCATCTGGAACCCGCTCACTATGATGTTGCCGAACATCATGATGGTGCAGCCGCCCAGCACCGCCTCGGGCAGCGACGAGAACACCACGCTGATCACCGGCAAAAACGCCGCCAAAACCATGATGACGGCACCGGTGGCGATAGCCTTGCGGTTCACCACCTTCGTCATGACCACCAGGCCCACGTTCTGCGAGAACGACGTGATGGGCAGGCACCCGAAGCACGCCGACAGCGAGCTGACGAAGCCGTCGCAGGCAATGGAGCCCGACAGCTCGCGCTCGCGCACCTCGCGGCCAAGGCCCACCATGGAAAGCGCCGTGGTGTCGCCGATGGTCTCTGTGGCCGACACCAAGAAGATGAGCGCCACCGACACGATGGCCCCCACATTGAACTCGGGCGCGAACGGCATGATCTGCGGCAGCGCGAACAACCCCACGTCGGCAAATCCGCTGAAATCCACCTTGCCCATGAACACGGCCAGCACATAGCCTACGATCAGGCCAAACAGCACCGAAAGCTGCTTGGTCTTGCCCTTCGCCAGCACTTGGAACACCAGACACGATCCCAGCGACACGCACCCCAGCACGAGGTTCTGCGGCGACCCGAAGTCCTCCGCGCCCGAGCCGCCACCGAACGACGTGGCCCCCACGCTCATCAGCGAGAACCCAATGGACGTGACCACCACGGCCGCCACGATGGGCGATATGATGCGCCGCCAGTACTTCGCGAACAGGCCCAGCACGCCTTCGAAGATGCCGCCCACGATGATGGCACCGATGGCGGCGTTGTAACCGTACGTGGCCACGATGCCCGTGAGCACGGTGACGAACGTGAAGCTGATGCCCATGACAATGGGCAGGCCCGACCCCACGCGCCCCAGCGGGAACAGCTGGATGAGCGTGCCGATGCCGGCGATGAGCATGGCGCTTTGCACGAGCGTGCCGGTTTGCGCGTCGCCGAGGCCGGCCACGCCCGCAACAATGAGGATGGGCGCGAGGTTGGCCACGAACATGGCCAGGATGTGCTGGATGCCGTAAGGCACCGCACGCAGAAACGGGACGTCTCCGTCGAGCTTGGTCAGCTCCTCATGGTTGAAGGGCTTCACGCGCGGGCCTCCTTAGGGGAGGCGGCTGCAGCAGGCGCGGTAGGCGCGGCGACGGGCGCGGCGGCTGCGCTCATGGCCGATTCGGCAGGCGCGCCCGCCCCCTCGGCGGCTGCAGTGGGCGCGGCGGACGCATGGCGAAACGAGATCTCTCCCGTCACCGGATCCATGGCGTCCACAATGGCGAGCGATTCCAATCGATACCCACGTTCGCGCAGGTCGGCACCGCCAGGTTGAAAACCCTTCTCCACCGCGATGCCAATGCCCTCCACCGTGGCGCCCGCCTCCGCCACCAGGTCTATCAAGCCGTTGAGCGCGCAGCCGTTCGCCAGGAAGTCGTCGATGATGAGCACGTGGTCATCGGGTCCGAGGAACTTCTTCGCCACAATGACGTCGTACACTCGCCCATGCGTGAACGACTGAATGCGCGTGGTGTACATCTCGCCGTCCAGGTTGATGGACTGCGCCTTTTTCGCGAACACCACCGGCACGTTGAAATGGCGCGCCACCACGCATGCGATGCCGATGCCGGAAGCCTCGATGGTGAGGATTTTCGTGACGGGCGCGTCGGCGAACAGGCGCTTGAACTCCGCGCCCATCGCATCGAACAGGTCGATGTCCAGCTGGTGGTTCAGAAAGCTGTCCACCTTCAGGACGCCTTCGGACTTCACCACCCCGTCGCGCCTGATGCGCTCCTCCAACAGCTCCATGCCTTGCCTCCGTCGTCGGCTCGTCTCCGCAGTCCCGCCGCGCGGCGCGCGACGGCCCGTAAAACCCTTGCCCGACAGTGTAAAGGACGCTCGTCCGGTTGAGAACGGGAAAATGCCGCGACGCCAACATTCGCCGCAACTAGTTGCAGCCGCCGAGAATCGATGCACGCTGCGGGCGCCCACCATGCACCCGCAGCGAGTCTGGCAGAAGCTACATTCGCTTTGGCGGTCAGCCTCAACCTGCGTCGCGCGCCGCACGGCCCCCACGGCCCCGTGCCACGCGCGCCGCACCATGCGCTGCGCGGCCCCGCACGCCCCCGCGCTGTCCGCGCCACACCGCACGACCCGCGCTGCGCAGCCTCGTGCCGCGCATCACACGTCCATCGCACGTCCCCGCACCATGCGCGCGCACGTCCCCGCATCAAACGGTAATGGATTCGCAATTTTTTCTTCATATTTTACCGTACGGTCGACGTCAAGGCCGAAAAGCATGAGCTTCCCTCCCCACATCCTCCTTTTCGGTAATATATCAAGGAAAATCTTCCGAGTTCTTACCGTTGGAGACAAGTACACCAAAGTAAACTTACATTACGGTAAAATATTGCTGAAAACTTTCTGGATCCTTACTGTACGAACTCGAGGAGCTGAAATACGGGTTGAAATTCGGATTGAAATTTGAAGCGACCAGGGAATAGTCGAGGGATGGCCGACGGGAGATCAGGCGAGCGGCTGAGGGACGGACGTCGACCGGACGCACGAGATGGCTGGCGGGCTGGGCGGTCGAGGCGCCAGGGCAGCCGGGGGCGACTAAGGGGCACGCGTCCGAGGACCGGTTCCGGAGGATGCCCGAGGACCGGCGCCCCAAAGCGCCCGAGACGCGCAAGGCAAGAAAGCCGCGCCTACAGCACCACTTGGCCGCTGGCCAGAAGCACAATGGACACGGCCGCCGCCAGCAGGATGACGGCCACAACCACCTTGTCCACCGCGCTCTGCAAATACGGCTCGCCCCGCTCCTTCTTGCCCTTGACGTACATCAGAATGCCGGGCGCGTACAAAAGCGACATGAGGGTGAGGCCGGTCGTGCCGCTCGCCCATGCCAAAAAGAAGCTGTACACCACGCCGAGCACCCCGAAGACGCGCCACACGACCATAGCGCCCCCCACCTTGCCCGCGAACGCCTCGGGTTCGGTGAACGCGATCTTGGCAAAGTACGCCGCCGACAACAGGTACGGCAGCAAGATCATGCCGGCCGACAGCGCGTAGAAGAACTGGTACGTGCTGTCGGAGAACAGCATGACCACCAAAAACACCTCGACGATGACGTTCGTCACCACCAGCGTGACGATGGGCGCGCCTTTCTTGTTGGTCTTGGCGAACGCCTTGACGAACACGCCCTGGGTGGCCGCCTCGTACGGCGACTCGCTCGTCAGCACCGTGTAGCCCAGCATGGCGCCCACCAGCGACAAAATCACGCCGCCGTTGATGAGCAGCGCGCCCCACGGCCCCACCGCACGCTCCATGACCCCGGCAAGCGCGGGGTTACCCAGCTCGGACAGCTCGGACAGCGGCATGACGCCCATGCTGAGCGTGCTCACCAGCAAGTAGATGGTCAGCACGCAGCAAAACGCGACGATGGTGGCCTTGCCCACGTCGCGGGCCTTCTTGGCGCGACCGGAGATGGCCACGGCCCCCTCGATGCCCACGAACACCCAGATGGTCACCATCATGGTGCTGCTCACCTGGTCAAGAAACGGCATGCCGGGCGAAGCGCCCGTGGAAAGGTTGGCCAGGAAGATGTCCAGGTCGAACTTCTGGAAGAACACGATGGCCGTGATGGCAACGAAGATGGGGACGAACTTGCTGATGGTGATGACGGCGTTCACGCCGGTGGCCTCCTTCACGCCGCGCGACACCAGAAACGTGTACGTCCACGTCAGAACGCTCGCCCCAATGACGGACGCCACGTTGTTGCCCTCCCCGAACACCGGGAAGAAGTACGACAGCGCGCCGAACAAAAGCGCTGAGAAGCTGACGATGCACAGAAGCGCGCTGATCCAGTACCCCCAGGCGCTGTTGAAGCCCAGGAAATCCCCGAACCCGGCGGCAGCGTAGCTGTAGATGCCGCCTTTGAGCTCCGGCTTCACGCGCGAAAGCGCGAAAAACGTCATGACCAGGCACAGCACGCCAACGGCGGAGATGCCCCACGCCGTGAGGATGGCCGCTCCGCTGGCGCCGCCCGCCGCCTGGTCGCCCGACAGCGTGAACACGCCGGCGCCCAAGATGAGCGTGATGACCGTGGTGACCAGACGGAATATCCCCAGGTTCCCATGGCCTGCGTTGGCATCGACCCCGGCCAGGCCGGGATCCCCTCCCGGCGTGGTGGACAATCCCTTGATGCGGTCGGCTCCGCGCGTTGCTACGTCACTCATCGCTTCCCTATCCTTCGCAATACGATAGGGAGCATCATACCTTACCAAGCCGCAACCGAGGCGGACAGCGCGGCACATTTTGAACGCCCGAATGCAAATGCGCGAAAATTCGCAACGTTGCGCTGGTTATTCCACCACGCTGCGATCCACCAGGACGCTTGCCAGAACCGCTCGGTTGAGATCGCACCCCAAGCCGTGCTCGTGCCCCGGGCGATTGAGCGTGACCAAGCCGCGCACGGCCGTGTAGGGAGGATCGGTGATGTCCTGGTCGAAGTAGCGCGACGTCGACCCTATGTCGCCGGGCGCCTTCACGAAGTCGAGCGTTTGGAACGCCGCATGCAGGCGCTTGGAAACGCCCGTGTCGTACATGCCGCCCATCCACACGTTGATGCCGCGCGCATGCGCCGCGCGCACAAAGTCCAAAGCCGGCTGCACGCCTCCGAACTTGCCTATCTTCACCGCATAGCAGGAAAGGGCGGGCTGCGAGAGCGCCGGAGCCAGGTCACGCGGGCGCGCCACGGATTCGTCCAGGCAGATGGGGGTGCGCATGGTCTGCTGCAGCCGCGCCAAACGGCCGAACAGGTCGGAAGGACCCACGGCGGGCACGCGGCGAGGATCGAACGGCTCCTCCACCCAGGCCACGCCAAGCCCGTCGAGCGCGCGCAGCTCGTCCGCTTCGCGCTCCGTGAAGCTTTGGTTGGCATCGAGCGTGATCATGAGGTCGGGAAGCGCCGCGCGCACCGCGCGCACGCAGGGAAGCATGCTGCCGGGAGCCACCTTGAGCTTGACGCGGCGATACCCCGCCGCGGCGCAACGGCGCGCCGCCCCCACCGTCTGATCAACCGACCCCAGCCCAATCACCGCTCCGGCGGGCACGGCAACAGAGGACGCAGGGGTGGATGGGGACGCTTCGTCCCGCTTGCCCCCTATGAGCCGCCACAGCGGCTCGCCGACAATCTTGCCGTGCAGATCCCACAGCGCCGGCTCGATGGCTCCGCACGCCAGAGGGAACGACGCCGCCTCGGGATACCCCGCGAACAGCTCGCTCGCCTCGCGCGGGTGCAGAAACGCGGTGCGCAGCACCAGCGGCGCCAGCACCTCGCGCAGCACACGCTCGTCTTGGTCGAGCGTCTCGGGCAGGTACCAGTCGGTCGGGAAGGCCACGCACTCGCCCAAACCCGTCCGGCCAGCATGGTCCGTAACCTCCACGATGAGGGATTCGCGATGGGTCATGACGCCTTTCGGCGTTCTGAACGGCTGCGAGAACGGCAGGCGGATGCGGTAGAGCGCAACGCGCCGCACCTCGATGCGCTGGTCGTAGGCGCGCTCGAGCGCGGCGCGGTCCACCTTGCCGATGCCGCTGCGCGGAAACTCGTCCATCGCGCACACGTGCTTGGGCAGGTAGAGCTTCGACAGATGCGAGGCCAGCCCCGCGCGCACCGCCGCAGCGAACTGCCCGTTCGGCTGCCTGACCCAGCGCGACGCCGCATCGGGCCGCGTGCGCTCCACCAGCGCGACGGGACGGCGGCCCCAGCGGCTGTCGGGCACGCCGAACACGTGGGCATCGGCCACGCCGGGCACGCGCAGCAGCTTCTCCTTGATCTCGGCCGGGTAGACGTTCTCGCCGCCCGAGACGAACATGTCCTCCGTGCGCTCCTTCACGTAGAGCAGCCCCTGGTGGATGGCCGCCGTGTCGCCGGTGAGGAAGTAGCCGTCCACCGTGTGGGCCGCGCGCGCGTTGAGGTAGCCCTCGAACAAGCCGGGGCCTTTGACCGCCAGCCGCCCGAAGCCGTCCTCGCCCGGGTCCACAATGTGGGCCCGGTAGCCGGGAAGCAGGCAAAGACCGCCTGTGAACGAAGGAGTGACCTGCGCATTCGCAATCTGGCTGGACGTTTCCGTCATGCCGTAGCTGGCGTACACACAAGCGCCGGCGCCGCCCGCGCGCTCAAGCGTGCGAGGGTTCACAGCGCCGCCGCCCAGCAGGATGCACCTGTAGCGCGGCAGGATGTCGGCCTTGTTCGAGGCCAGCATGTCCTGCAGCATCTTGTCCACCACCGACACGTGGGTGATCCCCTTGCGGGCCGCGTCCTCAAGCACGCGATCCGCGTTGAAGCGGCGGTACAGCACGAAGGGGTTGCCGTTCAGCAGGCTGCGCACCACCACCTGAAAGCCGCCGATATGGTAGAGGGGCAACGCCGCCTGCCAAGCGCCCTCTCCGCGCCGATTGAGCATCGCGTTCGAAGCCTCAGCGGCTTGGCATAGGTTGTCCCAGGTGAGCGGGACGGCCTTCGCCCGCCCTGTGGTGCCGGACGTGAACATGACAAGCGCGCGTGCGCTTTGGTCGAACACGTGCGCCGCGTGCTCGGCGAAGTGGATGATGCCTTCCAGGGCATCTTGACGCGCCACCGCATCGCGCCGACGCGCGGAGGCGCGGCCCGACCCCGCCCGACCGAGCGCTTTCGTTGAGCGGGGCTCGGCCGAGGCGGCGGCTATGCGGGAGGCGAACGACGGCCGCGCCGCGCGCGATGCGCCGCGCGCGGCCCCGGGCTCTTCGCCGGTGAGCAGCGCGGTGGCGCGATCCATCAGGCGTTTCACGCTGGATTCGTCGATGCGCGCGGCAACGGCCATACCGGGCTTGCGCTCCACCTCCATAACGCGACTGACCTTCTCGGCCTCCGTCAACCGGTTGTTGAGGCAGATCAGGGTGTAGCCGCCGTACGCCGCGGCCATCATCAGAAACACGTACGCGGGGCAGTTCGGCAGGTCCACCACTATGCCGTCGCCGGGGCGGGCGCCGCGTATCTGCAGGTTGCGCGCGATGGCCGCCGAAAGCATGCGCGTCTCGCGATAGGAAAACGACGACTCCGCGCCCGCTTCGTCAACGTACGTGAAGCACGTGCGCTGCGGGTTCTGACGAACCATGCTTTCGAACGGGCCGATCATCGTCGCCTCTGGCCTTGCCTCTCTTTCTGGTTCTCCGGTACTCTGGCCTTCTGGTGCTTTTGCGCTTCGGTGCTTCGGTGCTCTGCGCCGCCTTGCGATTGGGCGGAGCGCCCCGCCGGCACGCATCGCCGTCGCCGTTGCCGTCCGCCGGCGGTGCCGGCGACGGCGAAAATCCTACGGGAACTTCGGGAACTGGGCGAAGTCGGGCTGACGCTTCTCCTTGAACGCGTCGCGGCCCTCCTTCGCCTCGTCGGTGGTGTAGTACAGAAGCGTCGCGTCGCCGGCCAGCTGCTGGATGCCGGCAAGGCCGTCCGTAGCCGCGTTGAACGACGCCTTCATGAAGCGCAGCGCCGTGGGGGAGAGGCGCAGCATCTCGCGCGCCCAGCTGACGCACTCCTCTTCCAGCTGGTCAAACGGCACCACCTTGTTCACCAGGCCCATCTGAAGCGCCTCGGCTGCGGTGTACTGGCGGCAGAGGTACCAGATCTCGCGCGCCTTCTTCTGGCCTACGATGTTGGCCAGGTAACCCGCGCCGTAGCCCGCGTCGAAGCTGCCCACCTTGGGGCCGGTCTGGCCGAACTTGGCCGTCTCGGCCGCGATGGACAGGTCGCACAGGATATGCAGCACGTGCCCGCCGCCGATAGCGTAGCCGTTCACCATGGCGATGACGGGCTTGGGCACCACGCGGATGAGCCGCTGCAAATCCAGCACGTTGAGGCGCGGGATGTTGTCCTCGCCCACGTAGCCGCCGTTGCCGCGGATCTTCTGGTCGCCGCCGGAGCAGAACGCCTCGTCCTCGTGGCGGCCGCCGTGGTTGGCGCCGGTGAGGATGATGACGCCGATTTCCGCGTCGTCGCGCGCCACGGTGAAGGCGTCGTAAAGCTCGTTCACGGTGAGCGGCGTGAACGCATTGCGGCGTTCGGGCCGGTTGATGGTGATTTTGGCGATGCCGTCGCAGGTTTCGTAGACGATCTCGCGGTAGGCTTTGCCCATCTGCCATGCGATGTCGCTCATGGCCGTCCTTTCGGTGCGCAACGGGATTGCAAACCGGATGCGCGGTATGCGGAGGTTTCGATTGGATGCGCCCATGGTACCGCGTAGCGCGCCCTATTGGCACCGCCGTACCCCCGCATGCAGAATAATTACGCAAAGATGATCTATGGGACGAGGGCGGGCGGGGCTGCGGCGGGGCTGCGGGCGGGGAGCGGGAGCGGCGGCGCGAAGCACGGGAGAGAGTGGCGGCGAAAGTGGAGCTGCAAAGGGATTGGAGGATGAAGCAGGAGATGGGGACGGCGCAAAGCAACGAGGGCAATGGAAGGGAGCGGAGAGCGAGAGAACGCTGGGGCCGGAGCGAGAACCTGGCCGGAAACGCGCAGGGGCCGACACGAGCAAACGCGACGACCACCGTCACCGCCAAGCCAAAACCGGCATGGAAGCCCCCCCCCCCCGCAAGGTTTGGTCACAAACTGCGCCCTATGGCACGCGCGGGACCGATTTCGCGTCCCCCGCGCCCTTGGCACTTGGAGAATCCCCAGGTCGCGAAAATCGCACAGGCTGCCGGCACCCCAAATTGGCCGCTCGGATTGCCATAGGGCGTCGTTTGTGACCAACTTGCATGGGGGCGCCCTTGCGTCGTGCGCAAACCGCGGCGCAAAGCCGCCTTATCGCGTCTACCCATCGCCACGCCGCGCGGCTCCGTACAACGAGAGCAAGTCCATGCAGGGGTTGCGCACACGGATGGCGCAGCCCAGCAAACACCCCGCAAGTATCCTTCTTGCTACAAGGCGCCTTCTTCCGTCCAACGCTCAATCTTTGCGTTAATATCTTTCCCGAACTCCTGCAAGAACGGTATCCACTCTTCAAGTACAGCATGCGCACATTCAATGGCAAACTCGGCATTGTAGTTGTGAGATAGCTCATTTCGCATAAGCCGTATAGCGTTCCAACGCGCATCATCAGCGATGATGCCATTATACGCAGCCTGTTCAAGCGCTTCGCGCGGGCTTCCCTTCGCCCAATCCACAATGCCATAACGTTGCACCAGGATGTCTTTCATGAGCTTCCATGACAAGTCGAAGCACAGCTTGAACTTGCTCAAAAGTCCGCTCAATACATAGGTATCCTCGAAAACGGGCTTTTCGTATGCTTGACCGAGTTCCCACAAAAGGCCGTTAAGGTTTTCCAGGCGATCCGAATAGGACGATTCCGTCACGGGCTATCATTCCTTTCAGCTGCGAACTCACAAAGCCGTTCATGCGGCACAAGTCCCATTTTTTGAGCGTCGGAAGCTCCTCCAGTGCGTCGGTAAGATTATCCCAATCGCGCGTGGTCCAACCCTCGTCAGGCCACACAGCAATGTCAATATCGCTCGTCGCGTGGTTCGTACCTTTCGCGTACGACCCATACAGCACCGCCGCCGCGATACGATGTTCCTGCAAAAGAGGCACGGCCGCATCAAGCAGATCAGCTATCTCGCTGACGTCAGCCATGCACGCACCTCCTTTTGCTCCACTGTTTTTACCCACTCAGCAATGCCCCATTATACCGACTGAATAACAAGCGAGAAAATCGGACGCGTCAATTCCAGGGCACGAACTTTGCTAGAATCTACGGACCGGCAAAGTCCGACGCGGGCGGCGCTTCCAACGATTGGAGGTATCGCCATGTTCGAGAACATTCTTTTCATCGTTGCAGCGCTTGCAACGATCGCGAGCTTCCTGTTGGATGTCTGGCGAACATGGAAGGAACGGAAAGCGCGAGCGGATGACGGGGGTGAAAAAACTCAGGACCGGTAGGTGCAACTACCGGTCCTAAATGTCCACCTGCGCCGCCCGTAACCTCTTAACCCAGGACGGGCTTTGCCGGCTCCCTGATTATACCATCAAGCGGCAGAAACCGCCATATACACGAAAGCAGCGAACGGCCTAAACTTGATGGGAGTGGGGCTACCCTTGCATCAGGATCATTTCCCTGTCGATTCCCGCCGCATGGCGCACCGGGGTACACCAAGGGGTCATCGGGGTTCAACTCCCCGCGCGTTTGTCGGCTTATTGGTTCCGCACTGCGCATGTCGCGAGAGTTGCGGCAAAGCAAAACGCGCGAAATCTGCTGCAAGCGCGCCGCGCTTCGTTCTGCATGCTCGTCCCTCTCTCTACCCCGTGTTCTGCAGGCCGGCGGAAACTCCGGTGACGGTGGCCAGGATGAGGGCCAGGTATTCGGCTTTCTCCTCGTCGGAGAGCTGGTCTTGGTGGGTGCGCACGGCGCGGAGGGCGCGCACCTGCGCAAGCGAGAGCGCGTCCACGTAGGGGTTGCGCACGCGAATGGCGCAGCCCAGCACGCGGCGATGCTCAAGCGGCCACTCGTCGCCCGCGATGGCCAGCACCCACGAGCGCGTGAGCTGCAGCCTCTGGAACACTTCGTGCGCCAGATCTTCGCGGTCGCCCAGCGCCAGGTACATCTTGGCAATGCGCGCGTCCGTTTTGGCGATGGACATCTCCACGTTGTCCACCAGCGCGGCGAACAGCGGCCACTCGCGGTACGCGCGGCGCAGAAGCTCCAGGTCGCCCAGCTCCTCGCACGCCGACCCCAGCCCGTACCAGGCGGCCAGGTTGATGCGCGCCTGCGACCACGAGAACACCCAGGGAATGGTGCGCAAATCATCAAGCGACTGCGCGCCCAGGCCGCGCTTGGCGGGACGGCTGCCGATGGGCAGCAGGCCCACTTCGGCAAGCGGCGTGACGGTGGAGAACCACGGCGCGAACCCGTCCGCATGCAGCAGGTCCAGATAGGTGCGGTGCGCGGCCTCGTTCAGGCGGGCGGCCAGGTCGGCGTAGCGGGCGGCGGCCTCGGTGTTGGCGCGCTCCACCGACGGCGCGGAGCTGAGCAGCGTGGCGGCCGCCACGTTCTCGATGTGGCGCAGCGCGAGCGCGCGGTTGCCGTAGCGCGCGAAGATGACCTCCCCCTGCTCGGTGACCTTGAAGCACCCGTTCACCGAACCCTTCGGCTGCGCGAGCACGGCGCGGTTGGCCGGTCCGCCCCCGCGGCCCACGGCCCCGCCGCGCCCGTGCATGAGCACCAGATCTATGCTGTTGCGCTCGGCCCACCGCGCGATGCGCTCCTGCGCGGCGTCCAGGGCGAGCGTAGCCGTGACGGGACCCGCGTCCTTCGACGAGTCCGAGTAGCCCAGCATGACCTCCAAACGCCGGCCCGTCTGCGCAAGGCGGCGCTGCACGTCCGGCAGCGCGAGCATCTCGTCCAACACGCCAACGCAGCCTTCCAGGTCCTCCAGCTGCTCGAACAGGGGGATCACGTCCAGCTTTGGCACGTCCTGCGCGTGGGCGAACGCCAGCTTCGCCAGCTCGTACACGTCGGCCACGTGCCCCGCGCGCTTGGTGAACGACACGATGTAGCGCCGGGCCATCCGCTGCCCGTAGCGCTTCTGGATAGAACCGATGGCGCGGAACGTGTCCAGCACCTCCCGCGTCATAGGATCGAGCGCGCCGTGAACGCCGCGAGCGCGAATGTCGGCCAGCGCCCGTTCGTGCACGAGCGAATGCTGACGAAACTCCATCTCCACCAGGTGGAACCCGAACGTCTCCACCTGCCAAACGAGCGTTTGCACCGGCCCGTACGCCGCGCGCACGGCGCCTGCGCGCGCAAGCGAGCTTTGCACGGTGCGCAGATCGGCCAGAAGCTCCTCGGGCGAGGCGTAGCGGATATCGGCGTTGCGCGCGGCCGTGCCCTCCAGGCGCACGGCCATGACCAGCATGACGGCGCGGTGCGGCTCGAAACCCAGCTCGGCAGCCACGCGCGCGGTGATGGTCTCGCTCATCTCAACCTGATGGCTCCACAGGTTCATAAGCTCCTCGGACGGCGGGGTGTGGCGCGCCTCCAGCGTGAGGTTGCGCCCGATGCGCCGACACTCCTCGGCCAGCTTCGTCACCACGTGCTCGAAGTACTTGGCCGCCACCCGGCGCGACACCTTGGCGGTGACGTTGGGGTTGCCGTCGCGGTCCGACCCTATCCAGCTGCCAGGGCGGAAAAACGCCGGGCACACGGGCGGCACGCTGCCGGCGCGCTCGCCCAGCACCCAGTCATCGAAGCGGCGGTACACCTGCGGCACCACGTTGAACAGCGTGTTGTCGAAGATGTCGATGATGGTGTCGGCCTCTTCGAGCAGCGTGGGCTTTTGGAGCGCGGTGGGCGAGGTGCGCACGAGCGCGTCTATCTCCTGCAGCATGTGCCGCTCGTTTTCCATGAGGGCCGAACCGCCCAGCCGGGGGTGCTCTTCAAGCAGCGCGGCGATGCGCCTGATCTTGCCCTCGACCGCCTTGCGGCGCGCCTCCGTAGGGTGCGCGGTGAACACGGGACGGAACTCCAGGCGGCCCAGCAGCTCGGCCGCGCGGCTGGGGCCCACCTCGCCCATGAGGCGGTCGTACGCCACCACCAGCTCGTTCGAGGCGTCCACGCGATCGTCCATCGACACGCCAAGCTCCAGCTCGCGCAGCACCTCCACGCGATAGCTCTCCTCGGACAGGTTCGCCAGATGAAAGAACGTCCCAAACGCGCGCACCACCACCTGCGCTTGGTCCACCGGCAGCTCGTCGATGAGCGCGACAGCCTGGCGAAACGCCTGCGCGCCTGCGGTGTCGGCCGTGGGGATGCCCTGGTTGTCTGCGGGCTCTTCGGCGGCGGCCGCGCCGGGATTGCCTTCGTTTGCCTTGGTCACGCTGTTGAGCAGGCGGTCGAACAGGTCGCAGACGGCGGGGTCGTACTCCTTGAGCACCGTGCGCTCAAGGCGCAGGAACAGCGCCAGCTTGTCGCGCAGGCTGGCGGGGATGTCTATTTCGGCGTAGGACTCTATCGCTTCGGCGGTGTCCGGCGCGCCCAGATGGCGGTCGAGGGGGAGGTCGGCCATGTGCTCTCCTGTTCGTCTGCGCGCCCTGTTCGCGCGCGGTGGTGGGGCCATTATACGCATCGGGCGGGCGCTGCGGCTTTTGGCCACCGAGAGCGCACAACCCCGCGCCGGGGATGGGGCCGCAGCAAGCGCGAACGGGCAGACGGCTCGCTCAGCGCGCGCCGACCGATCCAAGGACCCGCGCGAACTCGACGGGATCCTCCACGTGCGCGTTATGGCCGACCCCCTTGACTGTGCGCGTTTCGCACAAGCCGCCATCGGCCAGCTCATCGGCCAAAGCGCGGTACTTCCGGTCGCGTTCGCCCGCCAGGTAGAGCACGAAAACGCCGGCAAGGCGCAGGGCGGACAAAGCGGCCAGAACCTGATCGCGAGCCGGCATGGCGTGCTGGCCGGCATGCTCGAAGGTGCGGGCCAGCGCCTCGGCGTCGTTGGCCAGCCGACCGGCGCGGATATGCTCCCGCACGACGCAGGGCAGCGCGCGCTGGGTGGCGAACAGGGGAAGGCGCTCCCACTCGTCCATGAAGGCTTCGACGCCGACCTCGCGCAGGCGCGCGGCCCGCTTCGCATCGCGCGCGGCGTCCTGCTCGCGCGCGGCTTCGGTTGCAGGACCCAGCCCGGCGCCTTCCAGCACAAGCGCGGAGGCGCAGGCGGCGAAGTCGTCCCTTCGGCGCACAGCCGCGGACAAGGCCACGCGTCCGCCCATCGAGTACCCGACGACCACGGGCCGGGTCGCGGCGCTTTGGTTGCGAGGGGCCTTTTCCCGAGCGCGAGCGGTTCCGCTCCCGGCAGGATCGTGCGGGGCGGCATCGCCCGCGGCGGCCCCTTCGCCGGGCGCTTGGCCGCCAACGAAGCGGACGAACGCCAGCAGCGCCTCGCCCTGCAGATCGAGCGCGTAGGGAAGCGGGTTCTCCGGCGCTTCGGAACCGCCGTGTCCCACCAGGTCGAGCGCGTACACGACTCGGTCCTTTGCCAACAGCGGCGCCACGCGGTCCCACGACGCGGCGCTCTGCGCAAACCCGTGCAGCAGCACGAACGGCGCCGCAACCGCCTTGGCGCGGGCGGGCCACATCAGATAACGGTAGCGGACGCCCTCGTGGTCGAAACGGCCCTTGGCGGGCGCCGGAAGCGCCAGGCGCGGCGCGCCGTCTGCCGCCGTCACCCGAGGCCCCCGTAGGGCGCATAGCGTTCCCGCAGGCCGTCGAGCGGCACCGGCGCTTCGATCAGGCTGATGCCGGGCGTGCCGAGAAGCTCGCGATAGGCGGCGTCGAAGGCGTCGACGGTCCGTGCGCGCCGATACGGCACGGAAAACGCGCGGGCCGCCGCTTCAAAGTCCACGTCTTGCGGCGTGAGGAACAGACGCTCGAAGTACGCGTCGTCCGAGCGCTGCGGCAGCATGTCGAAGATGCCGCCGCCGTTATTGTTGATCAAAACTATTATGATGCTGGGAGCCGGTCCGCCCGCCTCGCGCTGGACGCGCAGCTCGCGTTGGAGGGCAAGGGCGTTCAGGTCGTGGAGCAGGGTGAGGTCGCCTGTGAGCAGGGTGGTTTGGGCAAAGCGCTGCGCTGCGCCCAAAGCTGAGGACACGGTGCCGTCAATGCCGTTGAGGCCGCGGTTGCAGAGCACGGTCAGGCGCTTCGGGCCGCGCAGGTAGAACGCGTCGAGCGTGCGGATGCTCATGGAATTGGCCGCGAACAGGCACGACCCTTCGGGCGCGAGCGCAAGCGCGCGGCGTGCGAACGCGCCTTCGAAGCCCTCTACGCCGGGCGCATCGTCCACCGCCTGGGCGCGGGCGCGCGCGGCGTCGTTTGCCCGCGCCCAGGCGGCAGCGAAGGAGCCGGGAGCCTCGCCAATGCCGGAGCGGAGGGCGGCGGCGCGCAGCATGCGGGCGAACTCCGCAGGCTCGCAAGGCACGAACGCATCGGTGGCCGCGTTGAAGTCGCGTGTCTCCAGCGGATCGACCACCACCTGGGCCGCTCCGCACGAGGCGGCGAACTGCACGGCCCGCTTCGACACCGGATAACGGCCGAAACGCACGATGACCTCGGGACGCAGCTCCTCGCGCACCGTGCCGCCAGGACCGAGCACCGTGCCGTAACGGTCGATGATGCACGCGTCGTCGAAGCGCCGCAGCCCGGAGAGCGGGTCGGCCAAAAGCGGCAGGTCGAACGCATGCGCCCAGTCCAGCACGGCCCGCGCGTCGTCGTCGGCGCCGCAGGTACCCTCGCCCGCCAGCACAAGCGCACGGCAACGCGCGAGCAGCGCGGCCAGACGCTCGGCCTCGGCCGGCGCAATTCCGCGAGCAACGGGCGCAACGCCCGGCAAGAGCTTAGATGTTTCACGTGAAACATCCGGACGGCGGCCGGCAGCGAAAGGATCCTCCGCGCCGAAGTCGGGCTTGAGCGGCTCCTCGAACGGGAAGTTCAGATGCACGGGGCCGCCTGCGCACCCCGCGCCCGCCGCGATAGCCGCCTCGCGCGCGGCCTGACGCGCCAGCGCGAGCGTCGGCGCGTCCGCGCTCGGCAGCGGCATCTGGCGAAACGCGCGCACATGGGAACCGTATGCGTTCAGCTGGTCGCACGTCTGCGGCGCGCCGAGGCCCTGCAAACGCGGCGGACGGTCGCCCGTCAGCACGATAAGCGGCACGCGCGACGATTCGGCCTCCAGCACCGCCGGATAGTAGTTCGCCACCGCCGTGCCCGACGTGCAGATGACGGCCGCCGGATGCCCGTCGGCCTTCGCCAACCCCACTGCGAAGAACGCCGCGCCGCGCTCGTCCACGTCCACGAACAGGCGCAACCGCTCGGGATGGCGGCGAGACAGCTCGTAGGCGCACATCGCCAGCGGCGTGGAGCGCGAGCCGGGGCTCACCACCACGTCATGCACGCCCCAACGCGCAAGCTCGTCAAAAAACGCGCCCAAGAACAGCGCCGTCGCCCGGGGGTCGGCCGCCGCACTCATCGCGCATCCTCCCCGCCGTCGAACGCGCTCAGCACGGTGCGCAGTTTCAGGTCTGTCTCGTCGTACTCGGCGTCGGCCTCGCTGCCGGCCACAATGCCGCAGCCCGCATACACCCAGCCCACTTCGCCGTCGAACACGCCTGTGCGCAGCGCCACGGAGAACTCGCCATCGCCCGCACCGTCCACGTAGCCGCACGCGCCCGCGAAAAACCCGCGGTTGTACGCCTCAATGCGCCGCAGCAGCATGCGCGCCTCGCCCACCGGCGTGCCGGCCACGGCGGGCGTGGGATGCAGGTCGCCCATCATCTCCCACAGGTCAACGCCCTCCAGCACGCGGGCGCGCGCCGGCGTGTGCAGGTGCTGCACGTGCGTGAGCGGCAGGATGCCCGGACAGACCGGCACGTCCACGTCGTAGCACGTGCGGCGGAACACCTCACGGATGAAGCGCACCACGTAATCGTGCTCGGCGCGGTTCTTCGCGTCGGCCATCAGTTCGTCGGCCAGCCGCGCGCGCTCCTCTTCGGTCCCTCCCGCCGGGCAGGTTCCCGCCAGGCACATGCTCTCCACCTCGCAGCCGCGCTTGCGCACCAAAAGCTCGGGCGTGCAGCCGCAGAAGAACACGTCGGCGTAGCGGTACAGAAGCACCGTGCCGCGCGCCGGGCCGTCTATGAGGTTGACCAGCAGATCCTTCGACGAGAACGGATGCTTTGCCACCAGGCGCCGCCGCCTTGAGAGCACCACCTTCTCCACGCGCCCCTCGCCTATGGCGGTAAGCGCCGTGCCGACAGCCTGCCGCCACGCCTCGCGCGAGTCCGGCTCCAACCGGTACGGCACGCTTTGGCGGCGGCGCGGCGGCGCGGCCAACGCCTGGCGCGCGAACCGCTCGATGCGCCCCGGATACACCGGCCCCAGCGAGTTCACCTGCAAAAGCGGCCCGCGCTCGCCTTCGATGAGCACCACCTCCGGCAACATGAACCGCAAGCGCGGAAACGCCTCGAACAGCTCGTCGGCAGGCGCAGAATTGCCCGCGTCGAAGCGGTTGAACGAGAAGAACACCGGCTGCTGAGCGTCGGGGCCCTCCAGCTCGCACTCCACGTCGTCGAGCGTCGGCAGCGCGATGCAGCGGCCCAGCCCCATGAAGCGCACGGGCCGGTCCTTGCGGTAGTAGACGAACTGGTCCGTGAACCCCTTCTGCAGCGTGCAGAACGCGTCCACGATGTCGGCATCAAGCGGCCGTGTGTACGAGTAGACTTTCGTCATGGGCTCCCCATTTCCAAACTGCGACGGCGCAAGACGATCTGCGTTCCCTATTTGCGTTCCCTACAGCGTATACCACTTTGGCCAAAAACGCTTCCGAATCGGAACAACCGCACTAGAACCCAAGATGACAGCAAGGATGCGCGCATGTCGGACAAAGATCCCACTCCTCTTCCTCCTCCGACTCAAAAAGGACGTCAGCGATAGGAAAACGACAACAACGACCGGGGACCTACCCCTCGCGCTCGCTGTCTGCGCCCTCGCAATACCGTGCATACATTTCCTGGGCGAAAAAACTGATGCGCATCACGCCCTCGATAGGATATTCTCGCCAAGGAAAAGGTTGTGCCATTGGAATTCGCGCGGAGTGGTTTTTCTAAGGTACTCTTGGAACTCGGGATTGCGCGTATTGAAAGCATAGTACGCCTCGGGGACAACGTAGTCATCCTTCAAACCCATTGTGGAACTGGTAAATTGTTGTCGTGGGCAAGCTTATGAGCAGTTGCAGCAAAGTCGTAGGGTCAGCGTCCCGCCGGTTTAGCCCAAGAGGGTTCTTCCTCGATAAGCGCAGCCTTGTCCTTTGCATGGGCAAAGTCATCAAGGAACTGGCCGAAAGAGAGTTCCATGTCAACTGGAGCCTTGGCAGCGAGCGCAGCTAAGGAAAGATAACCCTTTGCCTTATCTGGTTCCAGGTAATGCATGACTCCCTCGCGCACAATGTCAGAAAACGTTCGGCCAGACTTTTCGGCACACGCAGTTATCTTGTCAAACTCTTCCTGCCCAAACCTGATACCAATGGGCGTCGTTTTCATGGCGCACCTTTCAATCTGTAGCACAATGTAGCACATTCAAAAATGCAGGACATCGGCACTTGTTGAGCTTTTTAGCAAAGAAGGTTGCAGGCTACCGGCTCTCTGCGATCTCCGCGTCCCCCGCGTCCTCCGCGTCCTCCGCGTCGGTCACGTGGCGCAGGATCAAGAAGCCCGCGATGCCCGCCACCAGCGACGCCGCCAGGATGGCCGCCTTCGCCATGGCTACCATGGCCTCGTCCACAAACGCCAGGTTGGTCACGAAGATGGCCATGGTGAAGCCCACGCCGCCCAGCACCGCCACGCCGGCGATGTGCCCCCAGTTCACGCCCTGCGGCAGGTCGGACAGCTTGAGCTTGACCGTCGCCCACGTGGCCAAGAAGATGCCCAGCGGCTTGCCGAACAACAGGCCGCAGAACACGCCGATGGTCACCGGATTCGTCACTATCTCGAGCGGATCCATGCCCGTCAGCACCACGCTTGCGTTGGAGAACGCGAACAGCGGCAGAATGAAGAAGTACACGGGCACGTGCAAGCGGTAATCCAAACGCGTGATGGGCGGGATGGACAGGCGCGACACGCGGCCGATCTCGTTGACCTCGGCCAGGTACTCCTTCTGCACGATGTCGGGCTCGCCGGGGTCGTAGCGCTCGTCGGCGCGACGCGCGCGGGCGGCGAACCAACCGGGCGCGCGTTCGAGTTTCACCTGGGAGCGCGCGGGAATGGCCAGCGCCAGCAGCACGCCGGCGATGGTGGCGTGCACGCCCGACAGCAAAAAGCACACCCACATGCCCAGCCCCACCAGCAAATACGGCCACAGGTCGTGGATGTGCAGACGGTTGAACGCCAGCGTCAGCGCGAAAAGCGCCAGGCCGCCCACCAACCAGGCCACGTCGAGGTCGGCCGTGTAGAACACGGCGATGACCAGGATGGCTATCATGTCGTCGGCGATGGTGAGGGTGGACAGGTACGACCGCAGCCCCGACGGAACCCGGCTGCCCAACAGCGCCAGAATGCCCAGGCAAAACGCGATGTCGTTGGCCATGGGCACGCCCCAACCCTGCTGATGGGGGCCGCCGGCGTTGAGCGACAGGAACACCAGGGCAGGCATGATGGCGCCGCCGGCCGCGGCCACAATGGGCAAAAGCGCCTTGCGCGGGTTCGTCAGCTCGCCCGCCGTCATCTCGAATTTGATCTCCAGGCCCACCATCAGGAAGAACAGGGCCATCAAAAAGTCGTTGATGAAGTGGCCGACGGTCATGTGCGGCGCGAAATCGCCCAGCCAAAAACCCAGCTCGAACGAGTGCCAGAACTCGGTGAAGTACGGCAGCGCCGGCGTGTTCTCTATGGCGAAGGCGGCCACGGCGGCCGCCAGCATGAGCATGGTCGCCCGCGTGGAGGAGTGAGTGAACTCAAGCAGCTTGCGCTTGCGCCGGTGATGGCGACGCACCTCGGGTTCCAAGATGCGCTCGGTGGGCGCGCAGGCAGGATCGCCGTTCAGGCAAGCGGGGCAAGAGTCGGAAGGCTCTTCGGCAACAAAGGGCGCGGAGCCGGAGGGGGCTTCGGCGCCGGGCGCCAAGGCCCCCGGCGAGGGGGCGGCTTCGGGCTGCGGCCCAAGGCCGGCTTTGGGCTGCGGCGCGCGAGCGGTTTCGGGCTGCGGCGCGCGCCCGGTTTCGGCTTTTGGGGCGCGATCAGTCTCGGCCTTCGGCGCGCGCTCGGTTTCGGTGTTGTTTTGAGATGTCATAGGATCAGTATACGAAACAGGCCGCGACTTTGCAGCCACGACCTGGTAACGAACAGGGTTTTTCCTGCCGGCTTTCGCACGGGCGCTCGGCGCCCAACGCTGTCGGCGCGCGGGCGCTAGCAGCCGTTCGCGCAGGTGAACGCGCTCTCCTCGCGAGCAACGCCGTGCTTGACGCGGTCATGCTCCTCGGCCGACTTCGCGTCGTTCCAACGGTCCATGGTGCCCACTAGATACCCGGTGATGCGGCGAATGCGCTCGAAGGGCACAGGGGAAAGCTTGTAGCTGATGCCCACATCCTTTCCGTCAACCTCAAGCGACAGGCCCGTCACCACGCTGCCGGGATGCTGCAGGTTGCCGCGCTCGATATAGGCGCGGATCTCCTCGTCGGTCACGGGGGCGTCGCCCTCGTTCACATAGTTGACGGCAACGTCTATTCCGTCGATGCGCTGCGTGGATGGCTGTGCCATGGTCGTACTCCCTTGGGTCCGTTTGGTGTGCAAATGATTGTAAAATAGTACCATTGAGGGGGCCTCTCTGCCAAGCCCCCTTTCGGCAACAAACGGCAACAAAACAGGCAACCGGCGCGTTCGGAGGACGGCGCGGCGCGCTGCAAACGCCCCGAGCGCAGGCAGCGCGTCTTTCATGCAAGATGTTTCCCGAAAAATGGCAAAGTTCCCGAGTTATGAGTCATGCTCGGCTGCCCTTGAAGGATTCTTCGGGACCTCGCGGCAACAAAATGCCTGGTCGCATTTTCTCTTTGCCTTCACCGCAGGGAGACGGAGGGCGGAAATGACTCATAACTTGAGAACTTGCAACTCATAACTGGGGAACTTGGCCGTTTTTCGGGAAACATCTTGCATGGAGCGTCCCAAGCAAGTCGGACGGCGCCATCGGAACAGGCGGCGCTGATGGCGCGGCAACAGCGACCGGCGCAAACGGCTAACCGGCACAGGCACCGCAGGCGGCGCGGCAGACCTGACGGCGCGATCGGCAGAGGCGGTTGCGGCCGCAGCTGCAGCCGCAGCCGCAACCACAGCTGGCGTGCCCGGAGCACTGGGCGGCACAGGCGGCCGGCGGCGTAACTGGCGCCGACAGACGCAGGCGGCGCCAGTTACGCCCAACGCTAGATTTTGTACATCATCTGGAAAACGTCCTCGCGCTGGATGATGATCTGCACGCCCAGGTCGGAGCCGACGGCGTCCAGCTTCTCCTGCACGGCGTTGAAGCCCGCCATGTCGGGATCGAGCGTGGTGAGCATGGTCATAGAGAAGATGTCGTCCAGAATGGTCTGGCTGATGTCGTCGATGTTCGCGCCGCATTCGGCCAGCGCCGTAGCGACGGCGGCCACAATGCCGCTGCGATCCTTACCCAAAACGGAGACTACGCATTTCATGATGAGAGGTTCCTTTCGCTTTCTGCACGTTCGTACATCTTACCCGATCGCCCCAGGGTGTTTCACGTGAAACGCTCCGGAGCAGAACTTGAGAGGGAACCGGCAGCGCGAGGCGAAACGCGGAAACGGAGCAAAGCGAAGCACGGGCCGCGTGACGAGACGCACAGCGGAGAGAAGCGGAAACAGCACGCGACGCGAGGCGCGAGCGGAACGATGCGGGCCGCGGGACGAGGCGCGCAGCGGGACAACGCGCGAGGACGGCACGGCGAAAGGCGGCGCAAGCGCAGCACGCCGCCCAAGCGCAAACGCCAAGGCAGGACGCGAACGACGCCAGCCGAAGACCGCCTAGTCGCGGCGAGCGAAAATGAGCGACAGCGCCTCGGCGCGCGTGGCCTGGCTGCGTTCGAAGGCACCGCGAACGGCGCTCGTGGTGGTGCGGGCGCCGGGCTTCTTCACGCCTCGCATGCTCATGCACATGTGCTCGGCCTCCAGCACCACGATGACGCCCTGGGGGTGCAAATGCTCGATGAGCGTGTCGGCCACCTGGGACGTCAGGCGCTCCTGCACCTGCGGGCGCTTCGCGAACGCGTCCACCAGGCGCGCGAGCTTCGACAGTCCGCAGATGCGCCCGTCGGCCGCCGGGATGTAGGCCACGTGCGCCTTGCCGAAAAACGGCACCAGATGATGCTCGCACATGGAGTAGAAGGGGATGTCGCGCACCAGGACCATTTCCTCGTGGTGCTCGTCGAACGTGGTTTCGAAGTGCTCGGCGGGGTCTTCGGTCATACCGGCGAACACTTCCTCATACATCTTCGCCACGCGCTCGGGCGTTTTGAGCAGGCCCTCGCGGTCGGGATCCTCGCCGATGCCCTCCAAGATGAGGCGCACGCCCGCCTCTATTTTCGCTCTGTCCATGACTTCGCTTCCCTGGTCGTCTGTGTGCGGCGGAGGGCCGCCCCGCCGCCGCGCTCATTGCGTCCGCACATCATACCAGACCGGCGGGGACGAAGCGGTGCAAGATGCCGCGCCCGCCCACGTCCACGCCCGCCGTCAGCCTATCGCGGCGCACAGGGCCAGCATCGCGGCCAAAAACGCCGTGTTCACAACTGCGAACACGGCCATGAACGTGCCGAAATTGGCGCCGTCGGCGTGCAGGTAGATGCGCAGCGCTATCAGGCTGGCAAGCGACGCGACGGGCGTGCCCAGCCCGCCCACGTCCACGCCCACCAGCAGGCTTCGCCAATCCCCCGTGAACTCCGAGAGCAGCACCGCCGCCGGCACGTTGCTGATCACCTGGCTTGCGGCCACCGACGTGATCAGTGCGTTCGCGTCCACCAGGCCCTCGAACGCATGGCGCACCTCCTCGATGCGCCCCATGTTGCCCACGAACACGAAAAAGCACGCGAACGTGAGCAGCAGCCCGTAATCAACCGCGCGCAGGGCCGGACGGTCGAACAGCGCCAGCACCGCCCCCACTGCAACAAGCAGCGCGACGGGCTCCACCACACGCGCGACCGCAAGCAGGCACAGCGCGAACAACGCGATGTGCAGAAGCGCCCTGCCGCGCGCCACCCGGTTGGACGCAAGCGGCACCTCCACCTTCGCACGGCCGCCCCCCGAGGCCAGCGCCGCGCCTGTCAGTAGGACGAACGCCAGGGCCACGTACGGCAGCAGCACGGCGGCGAACTCATCCAGCCCCACGTGGTAGCGCGTGAACAGGTACAGGTTCTGCGGGTTGCCCACCGGCGTGGCCATGCCTCCCAAGTTGGCCGCCACCGCCTGCAGGACGATGACCCACGCAAGCGAGCGCGTACGGCCGGCGTGGCCGAGCACCAGCACCGAGAACGGCACGAACGCAAGCAGCGCCACATCGTTCGTCACCAGCATGGATGCGAAAAACGGCAGCATGACCAGGATGAGCGCGACCACGCGAAACGGCCGGTCGCCCTGCAGAAGCGCCTTCGCCAGCACGTCGAACAGGCCGCTTGCCTTGCAGCCGGCGACGGTTGCCATCAGGCAGAACAGCAAGATCAGCACGCGCGTGTCGAAGTAGCTCGCATACGCGGCGTCGGGCGGCACGAACGCCGCCGACACCAGCGCGCAGACAGCCGCCACGCACAGCACGGCCTCGCCGCGCGCCCAGCGCGCCGCGCGGGCGAGCAGACGGGCGGATGCGGCATCGCGCGGTCGGCCAGCTGCGCGGGCGAGGCGTGCGCGCGCGACACCGGTTGCGCGGGCGGGGCGTCCGCGCGCGACGCCAGTTGCGCGGGCGTCCGCAACCTGTCCGCGCGCGACGCCGGGCGCGGCGGAATCCGCAACCTGCCCGTGCTCGGCGCAGAACGCAGAAGCGCAGTCTCCCTCGTCGCAACCGCACGTGTCCGCAGATTGTCCGCGCGCGACGTCGGGCGCAGCCCCTTCGTTCTCCTCCCGATGTTTCACGTGAAACATTCGCGCATTGCGGCTTCCGCCGGCAACGCGCCCTCCCTTCTACAGGTCCAGCTCCACGCCCACGGGGCAGTGGTCGCTGCCATACACCTCGCTGTAGATGGACGCGCTCTCCAGCTTAGGCGCAAGCTCGTCGCTGATCAGGAAGTAGTCGATGCGCCACCCCGCGTTCGTCTGGCGCGCCTTGAACCGATAGCTCCACCACGAGTACGCGCCCGTCGCATCCGGATGCAGTCGGCGAAACGTGTCCACGAATCCGGCGTCCAGCAAATCGGTGAACTTGCCGCGCTCCTCGTCGGAAAATCCCGCCTTGCCACGGTTGGGGCCGGGGTTCTTCAGGTCTATCTCCTGGTGCGCCACGTTGAAATCTCCGCACATGACCACGGGTTTCGGCTGCGTTGTCTCGCCGGGAGCGGTGAGCGGCAGGTCGGCGATGGTCACGTGGCCCTCGCCCGGCGCGGGACGCTCAACCGGCACGCCCGCCGGCAGCACGCCCTCTTCCAGACCCTTGCAGAAGTCTCGGAACGCGTCGTCCCACTCCATGCGATGGTCGATGCGCGCCAGCTCGTTCTGCGCGTTGGGCGTGTACACGTCCACGAACCAAAACGTCGGGAACTCAAGCGCCACAATGCGCCCCTCCGTGTCCAGGTACTCGCTGCCCAAACCGTGCAGCACCTGAAGCGGCTGCTCCTTGCAGAACACGGCCGTGCCCGAGTAGCCTTTCTTCTGCGCGTAGCTCCAGTATTCGCGGTATTGCGGCAGGTCGAGCGTGGCTTGGCCCTCCTGCAGCTTCGTCTCCTGAAGCGCGACGATGTCCGCGTCCAGTTCGCAAACGATGTCCTCGAACCCTTTCTGCAGCACGGCCCGCAGGCCGTTGACGTTCCACGAAACGAAACGCATGGACCCTCCTTTTCGAACGAAACCGCGCGGGTGGCGGGCAGAGCGCACCGCGCGGGACAGCATAGGACGCGTCGCGCGAGTCGCCAGCGCACCCGCAGGGCACCGACGCGCTGCGCGAGGCGGCGACGGACCGACGAACCCGCAAATGTCGGCACGCTGCGTGGACGTCGGCAGACCTGCGAACACGCGAGGCGTCGGCACGGTTCGCCCAGTATAGCGGAACCGTCAGGGAGGCAACGCGGCAAACGAGTGTTTCACGTGAAACATCTTGTCGCATTATCGTATGATATTAGTACAAATGTTTCACGTGAAACATTTGGTCGCGCCAACGAAACTCGCATGCGGGGCAAGGCCCCAAAGCGGCAAGACAAAGCGGAGCGAAAAGCCCCGGGGAGACACGGAACACGAAGCGCCGAGCGGCGGGATGCGACCCGCCGAGCGGCGGAACGCAAGACGCCGAGCGGACGCGGCGAGAAGCGCGGTCCCGTACTTGCCGAGCGGGCGAACATCGTGGGCGCATCGCACTGGGCGACGGGATGCGATGCGCCGGGCAGATGCGACGCGAACGCGAGACGAAGCGCCGGGCGGAGCGGGGCAGGACGCGAGCGCAAGCGCAAGGCAAGACGCGGAACACCAATGAAGCGGCGCGGGGCGCAACCGCCCCAGCGCGCAAGCAGAGCGGGACGTGAATGCAGGCCGCGAGCGCCCCAGCGCGCGAGCCGGGCAGCGCGGGGCGCAACCGCCCCAGCGCGCGATCGAGCCTACTTGTGATACGGCTCGCCGCGCGAGATCTTCTGGGCGCGGTACAACTGCTCCAGCAGCACGACGCGCGCCAGATTGTGCGGCAGCGTGATGGGACCGAACGAAAGCGTTTCGTCGGCACGGGCGCGCACGGCATCGCTCACGCCGTCCGAACCCCCTATCACGAACGCCAGATCGCTCTCCCCGCCAAGCGCCAGGGCGTCGATTCGCCGCGAAAGGCCCACACTCGAACGCTCCGTGCCCTCGATGGCCAGCAGCACCGCATGCGCCGCGCCGGGAAGCGCGCCGAGGATGGCGGCCCCCTCCTTCTCGCGCGCCGCCTCCGTTCCGCCGGCGCGGGCCGGGTCCACGTCGGGAACCTCGCGCACGATCGTCTTCGCGTACGGCTGCAGGCGCTTCACGTACTCGGCGCACGCATCAGCCCAGAACCGCTCCTTCAGCTTTCCCACCGCAATGACCGTGAACCTCACCTTCGCCTCCTTTTCAAGCAGATTGTACCCCGCCGCCCCAGCCCGATTGTCGGTTTCTTTCGTGATTGTCGGTTTCTTTCGTAAAGGCGGTTGATTTCTCGTGCGCGCCCCGCGTCTCGTCCTATACTGGACGCCTGAACATACCTCAAACGCACAAGGACACGCGCATGAACAACTACCAACACGCTCCGCGCGGCTACCATGTGGGCCATCGCCGCGCCAACCCCGCAAAAGTCGTCGGCATTATGATGGGATGCCTTGTCGCGTTGGCGCTGGTTGTGTACGCGGGCGTCGCATTCTACTTCTCGGGGCGCTTCATGCCCAACACCACGGCCGGCGGCGTGAGCCTGTCGCTCATGTCCGCGAACGACGCCGAGAAAGCCCTCCAAAGCAAGCTGGACAACTACACGCTCTCCATCAGCGGCCAAGGGCTTGACCTTCAGCTGACCGCCGCCGACGCGGGCCTTGCCGTGAACACGTCCTCCCTGATCAAGGACATGCTCAACGACGTCAACCCGTGGCTTTGGCCGTTCCAGATAGCCGCGCAGCACGACGAGTCGGCCAAGCTGGTGGCCGCCGCCAGCGGAACGAACCTGGCCAACGCCGTCACCGCCGCTGTGGAGGAGTTCAACGCCTCGGCCACCCCGGCCGCAAACGCCACCATCTCCTACAACGCCACCACGCGGCAGTTCGACATCATCCCCGAATCCGTGGGCACCGCCCTGGACGTGCAAGCCGTGGTGGACATGGCGGAGCAGGCGCTTTCCACCCTCTCGCACCGCGTGTCCGTGACGGCCGAGCAGCTGCAGCAGCCCACGATCTTCTCCACCGATCCGCGCTTGAACGCGGCCATCGAAACCGCCAACACCATGACGAAGGCCAACGTCACCCTCACCATGGGCGACCGCCCCCTCGTCGAGGTGGGAGCCGACCTCATTGCCGAATGGATCACGATAGACGGGGAGGCCAACGCGGCGCTTGGCGACGACGCTCTGAACGCCTGGGCCGCCGAAGTGGCCGAAGAGTACGGCACCGTGGGCGCCACGCGCAGCTACGCGCGCCCCGACGGCAAGCAGATCACCGTGCAGGGAGGCGTGTACGGTTGGGAGATAGACGGCGCGGCGCTGGCTGCGGCCGTGAAGGACGCCGTGGCCGCCGGGGGCGTCCAGAGCCTGGCCGTGCCCACCGTCACGTACGGCGACGCCTACAACGGGCCGGGCGCGGCGGACTGGGGACCGCGCTACCTGGACATCGACCTGGCCGAACAGCACGCGCGCTTCTACGACGAAAGCGGTGCGCTCGTGTGGGAGTCCGACATTGTGTCGGGCATGCCCGACGGCGAGCACGACACCCCCTCCGGCGTGTACTGGATGAACCAGAAGGAAAGCCCCTCCACGCTCAACGGCTACAGCGGGGACACGAAGATCTACGAAACGGTGGTGCAGTACTGGATGCCGTTCGTCGGCGGGGCCATCGGCCTGCACGACGCCGACTGGCAGGCCGCGTTCGGCGGCACGCGCTACGCCGACGGCTACGGCAGCCACGGCTGCGTGAACCTGCCGCCCGCCAAAGCCGCCGAGCTCTACAACATCGTCCAAGGCGGCGACGTGGTGGTGTGCCACTGGTAGAAAGCTGCGAAACGAAGCGAAAGGGCCGGGCGGCGGGCCTTTCGCGTCGCCTCGTGTCGCCTCGTGTCGCCTCGCCTCGCGTCGTTTCGCGTCGTTTCGCATCGCCTCGCGTCGTTTCGCTTCGTTTCGCTTCGTTTCGCATCGTGTCGTTTCGCGTCGCGTCGCTTCGCTGTTCCCGCCATCCAGCCACCCTCCGTTGCCAAGAGTGTTTCACGTGAAACACTCGTGCGCTTTCTGTTGGATGTTTCACGTGAAACATCCAAGTCCTCCGTGCGAACACGGATGTGCGGCGCACTGGCAGCGCACCGCCCGCTCCGCGCCCCCAGCGCGCCGCCCGCCGCAGCGATGCACCGCAACCGCCGCACCCGGCCCGCCCTCGGTGCCCGCATTTCGCCACCGCTCGCCGCAGCCGCCGCGCACCTGGCCGCGCCGCAACCGTCCTGTCCCGGCGCTCGCCTCCGTTGCGTCCTCGGCACCCGCCTCCCGCCGCCCGCCGCAGCGGCCGATGACCGCCCGTCAAAACGCCCGTTCCCAAAGCGGCGGCTTCCTGTTACAATGGCGCCCTAAGCGACCCCCGTCGAACCGTTCTGAATCGGATGCGACGCACGGCGAGCAATGCGCAACACGCAACGCGCAGCCGCACGCACGAGACAGAGCGGGTAGGGGCCTCTGGAGAATCCCGCGCAACGCGCCATACGCAGCGGACGCGGGTGCCGAAGGGGCAAGGCGCGCCGCAGCACAAAGCCGCAGCGTCGCCGAAACTCTCAGGCAAAAGGACAGAGCCGAAGCATCCGCTTCTCGCACGCCCGCACGTTCGTGCCCGCGAGCACTCGCTCTTTCCCCACCTCCTTTCGGCCCCGCACGACGGGGACCGCGCAACGCATGACGATGCCGCGCAGCCACACGGCGGCGGTCGTCGCATGCAACGCACGGCTTCGCCATCCGCCGCATGGCAAGACGAAGCGCATGGCGGATCGCACCGTTTGGCAGCAGGCACGACAAAGGAGGAAACGCGCAATGGAAGGGTTCTTCGGCGCCATCAACGACGCCCTCGACGCAATCGACAGCTTCATCTGGGGGCCGCCCCTTATGGTGCTCATCCTGTTCGGAGGCGCACTGCTCACCATACGGCTGCGCGGCCTGCAATTCCGCCAGCTGCCGCGCGCGCTGCGCTACATGGCGAAGAACGAGACCGGCGGCGAGGGCGAAGTGACCAGCTTCGGCGCGTTGTGCACCGCGCTGTCAGCCACCATCGGCACGGGCAACATCGTGGGCGTGGCCACGGCCATCGTCACGGGCGGTCCGGGCGCCATGTTCTGGATGTGGCTGGCCGCGCTGTTCGGCATGGCGACGAAGTTCTCCGAGGGCCTGCTGGCCGTGAAGTACCGCAGCATCGACAAGAAGACCGGGCACGTGCTGGGCGGCCCGTTCTACTACATCGAGCGCGGCATGGGACGCAAGTGGCGCTGGCTGGCGAAGGTGTTCGCGTTCTTCGGCATGTGCGTGGGCTTGTTCGGCATCGGGACGTTCACGCAGGTGAACTCCATTTCCACGGCCATCACCGACTTCTTCGACCCCAACAAGAGCGCCACGGTGAGCATCTTGGGGATGGACTACTCCATTGCCACCGTCATCGGGTCGCTTGTGCTGGCCGTGCTGGTGGGGCTGGTGGTCATCGGCGGACTCAAGCGCATCGCGAAGGTGTCCGAGCGCGTGATCCCCGCGATGGTGGTGCTGTACGTGGGCTTCTCGCTCATCTTGGTGTTCACGAACCTGGACAAGATCCCCGGTGCGTTCGTGGTCATCTTCGAAAGTGCGTTTGGACTGCAGGCGTTCGGCGGCGGCATGCTGGGGGCCATCCTCATAGCCATGCAGATGGGCATCGCGCGCGGCATCTTCTCCAACGAGGCTGGTCTGGGGTCGGCGCCCATCGCTGCGGCGGCCGCGCAGACGAAGGAGCCGGTGCGCCAGGGCCTGGTGTCTATGACCGGCACGTTTTTGGACACTATCATCGTGTGCTCGATGACGGGGTTGGCGCTGGTCATGACTGGCGCGTACCAGATCCCCGGCCTTGAGGGTGCCGCTGTGACCACCGCCGCGTTCCAGGCGGGCCTGCCGTTCATTCCCGGCGAGGTGGTGTCGTTTGTGCTGATGGCGTGCCTGGTGCTGTTCGGGTTCACCACCATCCTCGGATGGGATTACTACGGCGAGCGCTGCCTGGAGTACTTCAGCAACGGTTCGATGAAGGCCGTGAAGGTGTACCGGTGGCTCTACATTGCCGCCGTGTTCATTGGCCCGTACATGACCGTTGCTGCGGTGTGGACCATCGCCGACATCTTCAACGGCCTGATGGCGCTGCCGAACATGATTGCGCTGGTGGCGTTGTCGGGCGTGGTGGCAAAGGAGACGCGCGACTACTTCGAGCGCCTGCGCGCCGCCGGCGACGAGGAGCACATGGCGCCGCATCGCCCTGAGAACTGGGACGTGCCGCCCCTCGACCCGCTCAACGCCCCCGACGACGAGCTGGCCGGAGCGCGCGGGTAATCGCCGAAGCGCGGGCATCCTGCCGGTGATCGTCGGCAGACTACTGCGGGCGGTGGCTGCTGCGGGCGGTGACAGACTGCGCGGATGGTCCGCTGCAGGCGGTGGTCCGCAGGCGGTGGTCGCGATGCGGCGGACAGGGTTCAACCCGCCCGCCGCATCGCCTTTCTGGGACCGATTCGAAACGCCGCCGGGCTTCCGGCAGACCGGCGACAGTTTCCAGCAATCTCCAGCGGGCCAACGGCGAGCTCCCGGCAGGCCAGCAGCAGACCTCTGGCGGCGTTACAGTAAGAAATCCGGAAATTTCCGAAAATCTTACCGTTAGCGCGGAAACAGGGTAGCGCGGAGCGCGGAAGGGGAAACAACCAGTGCGCACCAGTGCGCGTGCCGCATCAACGCGGCACGCAAGGCACGGAAAAGGAAGCGACCTGTGTGCAAATTGCGTCGCTGCACCCGAGACGCGGTGCACCTGACGCAGCGGCGCACTCGGTTGCGCGCAAGGCCGCCGCGCATGGTATGATGACCCCGGTGCTTCGCCGCATCCGGGCAGCCCCGAGAGGGGGTGCCGCCCATGGACACGCAGACCGTTTTGGCGCTTTGCGCCATTTTCTCCGTGGTTCTGGGAATCGTCGGCATAAGCCAGCGCCGCAAGTAGCGGACGCGTCGGCAACGCCGG
>NZ_CBDTNW010000155.1:0-5670 GCF_965361815.1 Rubneribacter sp. | reverse complement strand
GTCGTGGGGCCTCTACATCACCATGTTCATGTTCTTCGTGGGGCTTTCGGCGGGCGGCCTCATCGTGGCTTCGTCGGCCAGCGTGTTTCACGTGGCGCAGTACAAGAAGGTGGCGCTGCCGGCGGTCATCCTGTCCACGGTGTGCATCTGCTGCGCGGGCATGTTCGTGCTCATCGACCTGGGCGGCATCCAACGTGTGTGGCGCATCGTCACGGGGCCGAACCCTGCCTCGCCCTTGTTCTGGGACATCTGCGTGATCTCCATCTACCTGGTCATCAACGTGGTGTATCTGGTGCTCATGAAGCGCCACGGCGTTGACAGCCCGGCCGTCTCGCGCGTGTCGCGCTTCGCGCTGCCGGTGGCCATCCTCGTGCACAGCGTGACGGCGTGGATCTTCGGCCTGGAGATGGCCAAGGAGGGTTGGTATTCGGCCATCATGGCGCCCATCTTCGTGGCGAGCGCCATGGATTCGGGCTTGGCGCTTCTGCTGATCGCGCTTGCGGGTTTGCGCAAGGCGGGCGTGCTGGCGGTCGATCAGAAGCTGTTCGCGAACTTGGCCGGCCTTCTGGCCACCTGCATTGCCGTGGACGCCTTTTTCATCGGCTGCGAGATTCTGACCATGGCGTATCCGGGTGCCGCCGGTGCCGAGACGCTCTCCATCATGGCCACGGGCGCCACCGCCCCCTTCTTCTGGTTCGAGATCTTGGCGGGGTTGCTCGTGCCGTTCTGCATCCTCGTGTTCGCGCGGAACCGCCAGCGCACGGGCCTGGTGGTGGGCGCCGGCGCGTTGGTGATCCTGGGCGTGCTGTGCAAGCGCGTGTGGCTTTTGCTCACGTCGTTCGTGGAGCTGAACGTGGCGGGCGCGCCGGGCGTTTCGCTTGGCACGCAGGCGGCGCAGCAGGGCGGATCCGGCATGTGGGTGCTCGTCGGCGCGTATGCTCCCACCTGGGTGGAGGTCGTTGTGGCCGTGGGCGTGGTGTCCTTGGGGGCGCTCGCGTTCATGGTGCTGTGCCGCGCGCTGTTGTCCGGCGGAAAGCAGGCCGTGCCCGATGCCGCAGCTGCGGCGGCGTAACGGGCGACGGAGGTCTGCCGAAGGTTGGCGGAAGGGCGGGGGAGCGGGGTGCCGGCCTCGTTTTCCCGCCCTCGCTTGGCGGAGAAAGGACGGAGGCAATGGACGAGGTGGTGTGCGAAAAGCTTGCGCAGGCGTACGCGTTTCTGGGGAACTCCCTGCTCAGGCCCGTGACACAGACGGCGGACGTGGGGCTTGACCCGGCGTTTTGGGAGGCGTTCCCCACGTTCGGCGACGAGGGGGTGGCGCACGCCGTGCGGGCATGCGCCGAATTCGCGCATGAGGCCCGGGCGCGCGAGGCCGCAGGCGGAGGGGACGCCGCGCTCGCGGCGGCCGTGGAGCACACGCGCCTGTTCGTGGGGCCGCCCTCCCCGGCGGCGCCCCCGTGGGAGACCTTCCACCGCGCCGAGAACGTGACGATGGGCTTTGGCCGGGCCACGTTCGAGATGCGCGAGACGCTGCGCTCGCTCGGTCTGGAGGTGTGCAACGAAAACAACCAGTACGAGGACCACATCGGTATCGAGCTTCTATGCCTGTCCGAGATCTGCCGCCGGCGGGGCGCGGGCACGTTGGAGGACGCTGGCGGGGAGGGCGCACCGGGCGCCTCCGCGGGTGCGGGCGCGGCGGCCCCTCCTTCCGAGGCCCGCTTCCTCGACGAGCGCGTGCTCGGCTGGCTGCCGAGCCTCCGTGCCGCCGTGGCGAAAGCCGCCCCAGGCGGTTACTGCGATCGCCTGCTCGCCGTGGCGGAGGCGCTGGCCTCCTGGCACCGCCGGGAGTTGGAGGGCTAGCCGCCCGCCCGGGCTCGCGTCCTGGAGCCGGCCTGCCGCCCCGCGCTGTCCCGCGTCGGCCCCGCCTGCACCGGCGTTGGCTCGCGCGAACGCAGCCGCACCCCCGCGCTAGAACAGCAGCACCCCGTCTAAGGTCATGGAGGTGCAGTTGCCGTCAGGCTCGCAGATCAGCTCCACGTTCGCCGTGGTCGGGTTTCCCTCGGCGTCCAGGATGGACACGGTGTTCGCGTAGGAGTAGCCGCCCTCCTCGCGCAGCGCCACGGCGGCGGTTTGGGCATCGACGCTTTGGAAGGTGAAGTAGGTGTTGTTCTCGAACAGCGACGGCAGCTCCGCCTCCAACGCGGCGACGGCCCGGGCCTGGGCGTCGCCTTCCGGATTGGCGTCCGCGCTCCCGGCGCCCTCGGCGGGCTGCTCCTCTTGCGTGGCGGCGTCGGCCTGCGGCGTTGCGGCCTCCTGGTCCAGCAGCCAGAACGCTTCGGTGGCCCCGTCGTTCCAGAACAGGCGCTGGGAGACGTACCGGTCGTCGAAGGAGAGGGTGCCTTGGGAGGTCTCGCCCGCCGCCACCGTGATCACGCCGCCGTCGAAGGTTGACGACACGGGCGGCATGCCAAACGACAGCAGGCAGTCGGTCGAAAGCTCCTGCGCGCGGCTGTGGGCTGTCACCTCGATGCCCACGTTCAGCAGCCCGTCTGCGCGCTCCGCCGACCTCACGGCCACCTCTTAATCGCGCCACACCGCCGACTCTCCCACGGCCAACGACTCCAGATCCGCTTCGTCGGTCAGCGTGTATCCGCCCGAAGGAGAGGCCGACGACGCCGACCCCGCGTCGGGGTTGGGAAGCTGCGGCTCCTCAGCAACCGGGCCGCAGCCCGCAAGCGCGCAGGCCAAAAGCGCGCAGGTGGCGGAGATTGCGATGATGGCTGCTCTCTTGCTCAAGGTGGCTCCCTTCGTCCCGCGCGCGGCGCGCGCCGATGCTTCGCGACCATTGTAGGCCACCTGCGCGTCCAAGGCGAGCGCCGCGCGGCCGAAACCGCGGCCCCAGCAGAATCCACAACCCTCATCATCCCAGATGAACATGCAAAACAACAAGGAATTTCCACAGCTCGTAAAAATTTTTCTTGACAGTGGCAAGTACCGA
Source organism: Rubneribacter sp. (assembly GCF_965361815.1). NCBI lineage: Bacteria > Bacillati > Actinomycetota > Coriobacteriia > Eggerthellales > Eggerthellaceae > Rubneribacter > Rubneribacter sp. The sequence continues at coordinate 2,675 of NZ_CBDTNW010000155.1, read as the reverse complement.
CACTATTTTAAGAACTTGCGACTTTTTTGCAAGTTTGCGGCTGCACGTGAAGGAGGAAAAGCCTCGTGGCTCAAGGAAAAACGACTGATCAGACCAGCCTTTACCGGGATCGGCGAAGCTTCGCCAAGATTCCCGACGTCATGGACGTCCCGAACCTCATCGCCATCCAGACGGAAAGCTTCGAGTGGTTCAAGAGCGAGGGCCTGGCGCAGGCGTTCCGCGACATCAGCCCCATCGAGAACGGCACCAAGGACATGTGCGTGGAGTTCGGCCGCCATGAGTTCGGCGAGCCGAAGTACACCGTGGACGAGTGCAAGGAGAAAGACGTCTCCTACCAGGCGCCGCTGTTCGTGGAGATCCGCTTCATCAACCGCGAGACGGGCGAGATCAAGGAGCAGGACGTGTTCATGGGCGACTTCCCGCTCATGACCCCGCGCGGCACCTTCATCATCAACGGCACGGAGCGCGTCGTGGTCAGCCAGCTCGTGCGCTCGCCGGGCGTCTACTTCGCCGCCGAGCGCGACAAGGCCTCCGACAAGACCATCTACAACGCGAAGGTCATCCCCAGCCGCGGCGCGTGGCTGGAGTTCGAGACCGACAAGCGCGACATCCTGTCCGTGCGCATCGACCGCAAGCGCAAGCAGCCGGCCACGCTGCTCGTGCGCGCCCTCGGCCTGGCCGAGTCGCGCGAGGAGATCGTCGAGCTTCTGGGCAGCGACGAGATGGTGCTGCGCACGCTCGACCGCGACCCCGCCACCACCAAGGAGGAGTCGCTCATCGAGCTGTACAAGCGCTTCCGCCCCGGCGAGCCGCCCACCATCGACTCCGCCCGGACGCTGCTCGAGGGCCTGTTCTTCAACCCGCAGCGCTACGATTTGGCGAAGGTCGGCCGCTACAAGATCAACAAGAAGCTCGGCTTCGACCCCGACAACGACTCGTCCACCCTCACCGACGAGGACATCGTCAAGACCATGCAGTACATCGTGGCGTTGCATGCCGGCGAGGAGGGCGTGACCACCGACGACATCGACCACTTCGGCAACCGCCGCATCCGCACGGTGGGCGAGCTCATCCAGAACCAGTTCCGCATCGGCCTGTCGCGCATGGAGCGCGTGGTGCGCGAGCGCATGAGCATGCAGGAGCCCGACGAGATCACGCCGCAGAGCCTGGTGAACATCCGCCCCATCGTGGCGGCCATCAAGGAGTTCTTCGGCAGCAGCCAGCTGTCGCAGTTCATGGACCAGACCAACCCCGCCGCCGGCATCACGCACAAGCGCCGCCTGTCGGCGCTGGGTCCGGGCGGCCTGTCGCGCGAGCGCGCCGGCTTCGAGGTGCGCGACGTGCACACCTCCCACTACGGGCGCATGTGCCCCATCGAGACGCCTGAAGGCCCCAACATCGGCCTCATCGGCTCGCTTGCCACTTACGGGCGCATCAACCCCTACGGCTTCATTGAGACGCCGTACCGCCGCGTGGTGGACGGCAAGGTGACCGACGAGATCGACTACCTCACGGCCGACGAGGAGGAGAACTACACCATCGCCCAGGCCAACGACCTGTTCAACCTGGAGACGCGCGAGTTCGGCACCTTCGACGAGAACGGCGAGTTCCACAAGGCCTCCCGCGTGCTCTGCCGCGTGAAGAACGCCGCCGGCGAGTTCGGCGACCCCGACGAGGTGCCGGTGGAGCAGGTGAACTACATGGACGTGTCGCCGCGCCAGATGACGAGCGTGGCCACCTCGCTCATTCCGTTCCTCGAGCACGACGACGCCAACCGTGCCCTCATGGGTTCGAACATGCAGCGCCAGGCCGTGCCGCTTCTGCGCCCCTCCGCGCCGCTTGTGGGCACGGGCATCGAGCACCGCATCGCGGTGGACTCCGGCGAGATCCTCGTGGCCCAGAACCCGGGCGTGGTTGACTACGTGGACGGCCAGACCATCATCATCTTGAACGACGACGGCGAGTACGACGAGTACCTGGTGCCGAAGTTCCAGCGCTCCAACCAGTCGGGCTGCATCAACCACCGCCCCATTGTCCGCAAGGGCGATGAGGTGCAGGCCGGCGACGTGCTGGCCGACGGCCCCAGCTGCGACAAGGGCGAGCTTGCGCTCGGCCAGAACCTCATGGTCGCCTACATGCCGTGGGAGGGCTACAACTACGAGGACGCCATCATCGTGTCCGAGCGCGTGGTGGCCGAGGACCTGCTCACGTCCATCCATATCTCCGAGTACGAGATCGATGCGCGCGACACCAAGCTCGGCCCCGAGGAGATCACCCGCGAGATCCCCAACATCTCCGACGACATGATAGGCGACCTGGACGCCGACGGCATCATCCGCGTGGGCGCCGAGGTGTTCCCGGGCGATGTGCTGGTGGGCAAGGTCACGCCGAAGGGCGAGACGGAGCTTACGGCCGAGGAGCGCCTGTTGCGCGCCATCTTCGGCGAGAAGGCCCGCGAGGTGCGCGACACCTCCCTCAAGGTGCCCCACGGCTCCGGCGGCCGCGTCATCGGCATCAGCCGCTTCTCCCGCGAGGCCGGCGACGAGCTGGCTCCGGGCGTGAACGAGCTTGTGCGCATCTACGTGGCGCAGAAGCGCAAGGTGCAGCAGGGCGACAAGCTGTCCGGCCGCCACGGCAACAAGGGCGTCATCTCCCGCGTGCTGCCGGTGGAGGAC
>NZ_CBDTNW010000154.1:0-5625 GCF_965361815.1 Rubneribacter sp. | reverse complement strand
CCCTGCTTCGGTCCGCAGGACCGAAAGGACTTGGCATGCGAGCGCCCCGGCGGCCGGAACGGGTTCCGGATTGCCGGGGCGCGTCGTTGCGCGGTTCGGGGCGCGGGAGGGCCTTACTCGATGTCCTCCAGCTCTATGCCGCCGTACTCATGCGCGGTGAACAGCAAGATGATGCCAGCCACCAGGCAGATGCCCATCATGTAGAACGCGGGCATCAAGCTGTTGCCGGTGGCGTCGATGAGCGCTGTGGCCACCATGGACGCCGTGCCGCCGAAGATGACGTAGGCGATGTTCGAACCCAGCGCGGCGCCGGTGTAGCGCACCTCGGTGGGGAACATCTCGGCCTGGTAGCAGGCGATGTTGGCGTCGTTGATGGACAGCGTCACGCACATGATGAGCTCGGCGGCTATAACGATGGGCAGCTGCGCTGAGTCGAGCATCATGAACGAGGGCACGCTCAGCACGATGAACGCCACGCACGCCCCGAGCATCATTTTCTTGCGGCCCACGATGTCGGATATCTTGCCCGCGCCGAACACGATGAAGATGTAGGCGAGCAGCGCGATGTCGGTTGCCGCCTGGGCGGGCGCCGCCTCCATGCCGGCGTAGGCCGTCAGGTAGGTGGGCAGGTAGGTGAGCACCAGGTAAAAGCCCACCGAGTTCACCATGGTGGCCGCGATGCTGGAGATCAGGCGCTTGCGGTACTTCTTGAACACCAGGCGCGTGGGGTGAGCCGCCTCCTTCACGCGCTCCTCGCCGTTGTCGGTGAGCTGCTGGTAGGTGGGCGAGTCCTCGAGCTTCGTGCGGATGTAGTGCGCGATGAGGCCCAAAGGCCCGGCCAGAAGAAACGGGATGCGCCAGCCCCAGGCCACCATGTCGGCCTCGGGCAGAAGCGCCTTGATGATGAGCGCGGCCGTGGAGCCTGCCAGAAGGCCGGTGGCCGTGGACGCCGGCACGAGCGAGCAGTACTTGCCGCGATGGTCCTTGGGAGCGTACTCGGCCAAGAACACCGCCGCCCCCGAGTACTCGCCGGCGGCCGAGAAGCCCTGGATGCTGCGCAGGACCACCAGCAGGATGGGCGCGGCTATGCCGATGGTGGCGTATCCGGGCAAACAGCCAATCAAAAAGGCCGCGCCCGTCATCAGGAAGATGGATATGGACAACGACCACTTGCGGCCCTTCTTGTCGCCCATGCTGCCCCAAAACGACGCCCCCAGCGGGCGGAAGATGAAGGACAGCGCGAACACCGCGAAGGAAAGGAGCGTGGAGTTGACTTCTGATTCAGGGAAGAACACCACGCCGATGGTGATGGCGAAATAGGTGTAGGTTGCGTAGTCGAACCATTCGATGAAGTTGCCCAGAAACGACGACAGGGCAACCTTGAACGGCACTTTGGCCTTGGTTGGTGCGGTTGTTGTGCTCATGACGATCCCCCTATTGGATCTCGTGATAGTCCCCAAGGAAGCATGCCGCCTCGTTGGACGGGCGAGCGCGGAGTTCCTGCTCCGCTGCCGAAAGCATATCGTTCGTGATGCCCACGATGATGCGAACCTCCTTGTAAGAAAACCGGCCTTCCCGAAGCGCTTCGCTCGAGAAGGCCGTATGCGGTCAAGTGCGTCGAGCGCGGTCCCCTTAGGCGAACTCGGCGCGGATGGCGTCCACCATGTTGCGCACGGCCACGTCGCGCAGGATGACGCCCTTCTCGCGCGAGGACGCGGCCGGCGAGGACAGGCAACCCGACGGCGGCGTGTAGTCGGCGATGATGGGCAGCACGTCGTAGTTCGGCAGCTCGGCGGGCAGCCCCTCGTAGAGCGGGTCGTCCACGCGGCCCATGTCCACCAGGTCGGGGTAGAACAGCAGCATGAGCGACGTCTCCATGACGCCGGCGTGCTCCAGGTCCCAGCCGGTGAACCCGTCGGGGTAGAGCTGCGCGATGGTGTCGTCGTCCACGAAGTCCCAGTACGAAAGGAGCTGGATCTTCACGTCGTCTGCGCCCTCCTTGCGGGCGTCCTCCAGGGCCAGCTGCGCGCCTTCGAAGATGAACTGGTAGTTTTCGTAGTGGCCGTTCATGAGCACGATCTTGCGCGCGCCCTGGCGGATGAGGCTGAACACGATGTCGCGCGCCAGCGCGATGAGCGTGCTTCCTCGCAAGCTGGTGGTGCCGGAGAGGTGGAAGCCGCCTCCCGAGCGCTGCTGCGAGCGGTAGCCGTAGTTGATGGGGGCGGCCACCACGCCCTCCAGCTCGTCAGCGTCCGATTCGGTCAGGGCGCGCGCGGTGGCGCCCGCCATGGCCTTGGTGAGCGCGGCGTCCACGCACATGGCCATGTGCGACCCGTGCTGCTCGAGCGCTCCCACGGGCACGAACACCACGGCGTCGCGCTCCATCTTGGCGCGGTAGGTGAACGCGTCCATCTCCTCCATGAAGACGCTGTCCTTCATACGGCGTCCTCCTTTCTCGAAGCGTCCGGCCGGCTGCGTTGTCGGCCGGACGGGCGAACGGTTTTCGATGCGCGATGCGGCAGGTTAGATGAGGTCCGCCTGCGCCTTGCTGGCGCGTTCGACGAACGTCTTGCGGGCCTTCTCGCCGCCGCTGGCCAGCTTGCGCAGGATGACGCGCTTGAGGCGCGGGTAGTCGTTCACGCCGTACCAGGCCAGCGCCGTGCCGCCCACGTAGGCCTCCACGATGCTGTGGACGGGAAGGTCCACGTCGCGCTTGGCGTCGAGGGCCAGATACTCCTCGATCTCGCCGGCGCACAGGTCGCGGATGATCTGCTGGTCGATCTCAAGCTCGTCGGCCAGCTGCTTGACCTGGCGCGTCACCTCGTCGGCGTCGGCGTGCGGGAAGTAGGTCACGTCGTAGGTGACGGCCTTCGCGCCCGACTCCTTGGCGAACTCCAGCAGATCGTCGAGCGCCACCATCTGCACGTGGTCCTCCGTGCGCTCGGCGATGTCCAGCTCGGCCGGGAAGCCCTTCATCTGCTTCGCCGCGAACGCGGCCTTCAGCGCTTCGACGGTTTGGGCCGGCTCGAACTCAACCGGGCTTGCGACATGGGTCAGGTTCTTGGTGATCTTCATTTCCTGCTCGTTCCTCTTCGGGTGCGGGGCCCGGCGCCTCCTTGGCGCGCAGCCTTGTTCGGAAGCGGCCGGACGATGGGATGCAAGACGGCCGGGGTCCCTGGGCCGCGGGGCGGTTCCTTCCGCCCCGCAGCTTGCGGAGCCCTGAGCGGAGCGCTACTTCAACCCCTCTTTTTCCTCCGCTTCGTCAAGGCGGGCCGACAGGTTCTTCTTGACCTCGGCTTCCTTCTCCTCGTGGTCGTGGACCTCTTCGGCGATGGCGTCCACGGTCTCGGTCACCTTGCCGGCCTCGATCTGGGCCGCAAGGGCGTCATCGACCACCACGCCCTCCTTGGTGGTGAAGAATATCTGGATGAAGCCGCCGCCGACGATGAGCACGAAGCCGATCATCTGGAACGGGGTCATCGTCTCCTGGAACAGGAAGAAGCCAAGCAGCGACGCCATGACGACCTCCTGGTAGGAGATGGAGGCCAGCTCGGCGGCGGTCAGCATCTTGCAGGCGTAGGTGAGCAGGTGGAAGGCGATGAAGCCGGAGATGAAGGCCGCGGCCACCCAGACGATCCACGACGTGGCGTCCATGGTGAAGATGTCCCAGTTGGCGGTCATGATCTGGCCGGTGGCCGGGTCGATCTGCGTGATGCCGCCCACTTTGACCGTGTACTTCAGGCCGCCCGAGAGCACGCTGTCAACGATCATGAGGCCGATGAGCGTGATGGCGGCGATGCCGAACTGGTACCAGGAGCGGGCGCTGGAGTCGGCGTCCTGGCGATAGCGGCCGAAGAACAGGTACAGGCCGTAGGCCAGGCCGGACAGGAGCGCGATGCCGTTGCCGAACATGTACTCGGGAGCCAGGTCGAGCGTGAAGCCCTCGGGCGTGATGATGCCGACCGTGAACAGCATGCCGATAACCACGGCGCACAGGCAGATGGCGCGCTGGATGTTGATCTTCTCTTTCAGGAATATCGCCGCCAAGATGGTGGAGATGACCGGCGCGATGTAGATGAGCAGCGACGCGTTGGCGAGCGTCGTGTACTGCGTCGAGATCACGTACAGGCCGGACAGAAGGCCCAGCGTGATGCCGCCGCCGATGATGGCGGGGGAGATGCGCAGGTTCTTGACGACCTCCCACTTGCCCTTCTGGAAGCAGAAGGCGATGGAAAGCGCGATGAACCCGCACAGCTGCCGGCCGAACGACACGAAGTCGCCCGGGGCGTTGATGAAGCGGGTGAACGCTCCGATGCCGCCCATGAGCGACGCCGAGAAGAATTGTACACGAACCCCTTGATCTTGTAGATCTGGAACTTGTTGAAGGCCATGATGAGCCCCTCCTGCGATTCTCTGCCCGCCGCGTTGGCTAGGCGGCGGGACGTTTGGAAAGACGAATGCGCGCGGCGCCGCAGCCTCCGCTTTGAAGGAACCCGTCTGCGAATAAAGGAGTTGCCGGTCGCATCGGCTATTCGCAGCGGATCCCTTCAAGCCGAAGGCTGCGGGCACACGGTTTTCGTCGGGAGAAACGGGCTTGCCTCGATAGGTTGGCCATCCCGTCGAAACGCGGGACGGCGCGGCTGATCCGGGTGCCGACCATCTTCGCCATGGCGGTCTCCTTTCTCCGGCTGCGCAGTGCGCCGATGCAAGGTTCGAGGCGGTTGATCCACCTCTCCATGCACGCATTCTGATATGCGATCTCTGTGGATTCGAGAGCCGCAAGCGCTGCGGTGTTGCGCGGTGATTGAACGATGGGATTGCATTGTCCGCATCAGGGAACGAATTTGCATTTATAGTCTGATTTTAAGAACGAAACATGAACGATGTCGCTTTTTTGAGGAGGTGGATGCGCGCTAAGTTGTGCTCAGCGGAGCTGATCGGGGAAGGCTTCACGTTTCGAATTTCGAACCGAGGAGGTTGTCATGCTACCGGATTTGACTCACAGCCAGGATGTCTTCGACTCGCCGGAGCTTCGGACGAAAATGAAGATCCTCCACGCCGTGGACAAATCGCTCGACCGCATCACCATTTCCGAGATATGCCGCAACGCCGGGATATCCCGCCAGACGTTTTACCGGCACTTCAAGAGCAAGTACGACATTCCCTGGTGGCACTCCATATTCTGCCGCCAGTTCTACCTCAACGAGATAGGGAGGACCATCGACTGGAAGACCGGCTACTACCACCATCTGCGGCTCATCGCGCAGGAGCGCGACTTTTACCGCAAGTCCATTCAGTACAGCATCAACACGCCGTTCGGACAGACGGTGATGCCGGAGAACCGCAAGACCGTCCTTCTGGAGACGCTCGAGCGCTACCGCCGCGTGACCGTGAACGACAACATGCGCTTTATCGTGGAGGTGTTCTCCAAGCTGGAGTGCGAGGTTTTGAACGACTGGTTCCGGTCGGACGCGCCCACGGACCTGGTGCGCTGGACCGACGATCTGGTGAGCCTGGTGCCCGACAGGCTCTACCGGGCCCTGCGCATCGACGAGCCGGGTCCAGCGTAGGATGGGAGGATGCCGGGCTTTTCGGCCGCGGAGGCGCGGGAGGGGAGGGGGGGGG
>NZ_CBDTNW010000153.1:0-21236 GCF_965361815.1 Rubneribacter sp. | reverse complement strand
TTTTCTTTTCCCTCCGTCATCCTTTCGCGCTTTCCATTCCCTCCATACCTCAAGGAAGAACCCCAAGATAGCGGCCACGGCAGCCGCGGCAGTGAGAATTTTCTCCACCATGGCGATCGCTCCTCTCTTAAAAGAAGCGCCGCCCGCGATCGGACTTCACCGACTTCGCCATTCTATCTGTACAACGTCGTACCATTCAAGGGCGAAATCGGAAGGAGAAGGAGAAACGGAGCCGCCCGATTGCAGCGCGTCGATCGCCGCAGCCTTAGACGGCCCCGTCGCCTGGAAAACGGCGGGGCGCCTACTTCCCCAACCTCTCCTTCGTGCGGTTGATAAGCCCGCCGGCCTCGATGATCTCGCGGATGAACGGCGGGAACGGCTGGGCCTGGAAGGTCTGGCCCGTCGTCTCGTCCACGATGGTGCCGGAATCGGCGTCCACGCTCACCACATCGCCGGCCGAGATGGCGTCTACGGCTTCCGGACACTCCATGATGGCAAGCCCGGTGTTGATGGAGTTGCGGTAGAAGATGCGCGCGAAGCTCTTCGCAATGACCACGTCCACCCCCGCCGCCTTGATGGCGATGGGAGCGTGCTCGCGCGAGCTGCCGCAGCCGAAGTTCTCGTCGGCCACGATGACGTCGCCCGGGCGCACCTTCCGAACGAACTCGGTGTCGAGGTCCTCCAGGCAATGCTTGGCCAGCTCCGCCGGATCGGAGGTGTTCAGATAGCGGGCCGGGATGATGACGTCGGTGTCTATGTCGCGCCCGTAACGATGCGCGGTTCCCTTGAAGTGCATAACGGCGACCCCTTCCCTATTCCGCGTCCGTCGCGTCGGCGGCGACGGGCTCCAAATCGTTCGGCAGGCCGATATGCCCAAGCACGGCGCTCGCCGCGGCCACGGCCGGCGAGGACAGGTACACCTCGCTCGTCGGGTCGCCCATGCGGCCGACGAAGTTGCGGTTCGTAGTGGCGATGGCGCGCTCGCCTGCGGCGAGGATGCCCATGTAGCCGCCCAGGCACGGGCCGCACGTGGGCGTGGACACGGCGCAGTTCGCGTCCATGAACACGTCCATAAGGCCCTCCTCCATGCACTGCCGGTACACCTGCTGCGTGGCGGGGATGACGATGCAGCGCACGTCAGGGTGCACTTTGCGGCCGCGCAGCACCTCGGCTGCCTGGCGCATGTCGGCGATGCGGCCGTTGGTGCACGAACCGATGACGGCTTGGTCGATCTTCACATCGCGCGCCTCGGCCACCGGGCGCGTGTTTGAGGGCAGGTGCGGGAACGCCACCGTCGGCTGGATGGCGGCGGCGTCGATCTCGTACACCTTCGCGTACCGCGCATCCGGGTCGGAATGGTACTCGGTGTAGGGGCGCTCCACGCGGCCGTCCAGGTAGGCGCGCGTCACGTCGTCCACCTCGATGAGGCCGGCCTTGCCGCCCGCCTCGATGGCCATGTTGGAAATGCTCATGCGCTCGTCCATGCCCATGTTCCGGATGGCGCTGCCGGTGAACTCCATGGCCTGGTACAGCGCGCCGTCCACGCCGATCATGCCGATGATGTGCAGGATGACGTCCTTGCCGGTGACGCCGGGAGCCAGCTCGCCTTCGATCTTGAACAAAAGCGACTCGGGCACCTTGAACCACGCACGCCCGGTGGCGTACCCCACGCCGGCGTCGGTGGAGCCCACGCCCGTGGCGAACGCCCCGAGCGCGCCGTAGGTGCAGGTGTGGCTGTCCGCGCCGATGATGAGGTCGCCCGCGCCCACAACGCCCTGCTCGGGCAGAAGCGCGTGCTCAACGCCCATGCAACCCACCTCGTAGTAGTGGGTGATGCCCTGCTCGCGCGCGAAGTCACGCACGATCTTGGCCTGCTCGGCGCTCTTGATGTCCTTGTTGGGCACGTAATGGTCGGGCACGAGCGCAATCTTCGCGGGGTCGAACACGCGCTCGACGCCGATCTTGCGGAACTCCTTGATGGCGATGGGGGCGGTGACGTCGTTGGAAAGCACGAGGTCAAGATCGCATTCGATCAGCTGGCCCGGCTCCACTTCGTCTAGCCCCGCATGGGCGGCGAGAATCTTTTCCGCCATGGTCATGGGACGTGGCATGCGTTGCTCCTTCATATGCGATGGGTCTCGTCTGGTCCGCGCAGAGAGCGCCGGCCGTGGAAAACGACGCCCATTGTACCACTGCGATTCGCCGACAAAGAAGAGGGGCCCGCGCAGGGCCCCTCCATGTGAAGCGATTTCCAGATTTGCGAGTCCAGCCGGCCGCCTACCACGAGCCGTGGTAACCGTACCCGGAATAGCCAAGAGATCCCGCCGCGCTGAACATCGCCGCGGTGACCATGCCGCCGATCACCAGGCTGATGACGATCCCCAGCACCACCCATACGGCGAACCCGATGATGGAGAACTTGATGGCGTCGTTTTTCACCTGCGGCATCTTGTCGACATTCGCAAGCCACGCGACCACGATGCCGCCGATGCCCAAAAGAGCGCCCACGACGAACCAGCCGAACTTCATGCCGCCGGTCAGCTGCATGAGCGGCGCGGGCGGATAGACGGGCTGGGGCGCGTAGTGCGTCGGAGCCGCGGATTGGGCCGGCTGGGGCTGGGGTTGCGCCTGGGGCGGAACATGCGCGCCGGCAGGCGGCTGCTGCTGGGGCGGGACCGGAGCGGCCGCGGGCGGTTGGGGCTGCGACGCCTCGGGCGCCGGCGTCGGCTGGGCGGCTTCGGGCGCCGGCGTCGGCTGGGCGGCCTCGGGGGCCGGCTGCTGGGCCGCGGCCTCGGGGGCCGGAGCGGCGGAGGGAGCCTGCGAGGATTCGGAGGGCTGCGACGCCTCGGGCGCCGGCTGGTTGTTCTTCTGCTCTTCGGTCATGAGAAGCACCTGCTTTCGTGTCGATAGACGTCGTTCGCGTTCAGGCGACGCGCCTTGTTCGGGCGGTTCGCCTGGACGCAACGGCTGCGGCATTGCGCCGCCGAACAGCGCAAGTATACAACGGGAACGAACGACGGAGAGGCACCGTCATCGAACCGAAAAGCAAATACATCAGGCGGTGTAGGCGATATGCGAGGCGCGCACATCAGACGGCGTAGGGGGCGCAGGCGCTGTAAGCGGCGGAGGAGACGCGTGCGGCACGTGTGGACCGCACGCATCGCACGCGGACCGCACGAGCCGCAACGCGAGGCCCCTTTCAAACAAGGCCGCTCGCCGCATCTTGCGGAGAGCGGCCGCTTCCTACGAGAGCGCCACGCACAAGGCGTCGAGCAGCGTGATGGCGAAGTGCTGAGCGGACCGCCCGATGCCGGCGTCCTCCCACATGGTGCCCGGAAGCTCGATGGCGATGCGAGCCGGCACCGCGGCGTCGGACACCCCGATGGCCGTCTCCAACCGCAGGGGCAAAGATCCTTCGTCCTCGAAGCTCACGCGCGGGACGCTTCCCGTGGCCTCTTCGGGCAAGACGATGTGCACAAGCAGCATGTTTTCGTCGGGCGCGACCAAAAGCGAGTCGGCGCTCATGATCTTGGAGGCGGGGTTGGTGGCCAGCGCCAGATTCGACATGCGCGAGGCCACGCTGCGCGTGAACTCCTGCGTGCCGAACAGGCAAAGCGCGTTGCTCTCAAGCACGTCGGCCGCGCGGGCGAACCCCAGATGGTTCGAGCCGTGCACAGCCTCCTTGCCCTCCCACGAGTGATGGAGGTTGCGGATGGCGGCGTAAGTGTACGCCCCGGCGATGCCGTCCGAGGGAAGGCCCATGTTCAGCTGGAACTTGCGCAGCGCCAGCTCGGTGAAGGCCCCGAAGATGCCGTCCGTCTCGCCGCAGGCGAATCCCAAAGCGCCCAGCGCATGCTGCAATTCCAAAACGTCGTGTCCGTGAAAATGGGGCATCCTCAAGTAGAGCGTGCGATCGCCCAGCGTGAACGAGGCGTCCACGAGCGCAGCCCATACGCGGTCGTCCACCTGGTCCGTCGCGGGAAGGCCCTGCCTTTCGCAGAATGCCCGAACCGCAGCGGCGGTGGCCTCCCCGAACGCGCCGTCCACGCCCGCAGGCGCCAGAAGGCCGATCGTCGCCAGGCGCTGCTGCACGTCCTCGACGGCCGGGCCGGTATCGTGTCGTTTGATGGTGTCCATGGCTGCTACCTCAGTCTGTTCACGAACCAATCCGCCATACCCACCAGCAGGTCCCGAGAATCCGAGGGACGCACCATGTCGATCAGGCGGTTCTTCGCGATGCTCGTCAGATTCTCCGCGTAGTTGCGCGCGTACTCGATGCTGCCCGACGCTTCCATGATGGCCACGGCCTCGGCGAGCACGGCCGGGTCCTTCTCCTTCGAGGAGAGGATCTCGATGAGGCGGTCGCGGTCGGCGGAGCGCTGCAGCGCGTGCACCACCATGAGCGTGCGCTTGCCTTCCGTGATGTCGTTGCGGAAGTCCTTCTTCGTGCTCTCCTCGGAGCCGATGAGGTTCAGCAGGTCGTCTTGGATCTGGAACGCAAGGCCCGTGTCCAGGCCGTAGTTGCGCAGCGCCTCTATCTCGGCTTCGGTGCCGCCGCCGATGATGGCGCCGATGGCCAGCGGCACGGCACCGGAGTAATGCGCCGTCTTGTGCGTGGCCATGACCAGGTAATCTTCCGGCGTGATGTCGTAGCGGCCGTCGCGCGCCCAACCGATGTCGAGCGCCTGGCCCTCGATGGTGCGGCGCGTCATTTCGATGAGCTCGGTGATCACGCGCACCTTGCAGGCGTCATCGAGGCTTGGATCGGACACCACCGTGCCGTTCACCAGGGAAAGCGCAAGATCGCCCGCGTTGATGGCCAGCCCTATGCCCTCGGTGAGGTGCATGCACGGCTCGCCACGGCGCAGCTCGGCCTCGTCGGCGATGTCGTCGTGGATGAGCGCCGCCGTGTGGAAGTGCTCGATAGCGGCAGCCGCGCTGGTGGCCCGACTCATGTCGCCCCCGACCGCGCGGCATGCGGCGAAGCAGATGAGCGGCCGATGGCGCTTGCCGCCGTTTCTGCTGTAGGCGATGAGCGGATCGTACAGGTACCGGTCCATGTCGGCATGCGAGCCCTTCGGGATGTAGGCGTTGACCAGGTCGCCCACACGGTCGGCGTAAACGGTCAGGTACTCTTCGAACGAATCGGAGGGCTCTTGCACTGCGGAGATGATATCGTTGATGTTGTCCATAGCGCTTTCTCGGTAGGCCTCGGCATAATTTGGAAACTTCATGGTAGCACAAGAATCGAGGGCGACTTCCCCCTGCCGGGCGAGCAGCCCATTTTTCCGGTTTTCTCCGCATATCCGGCAGGTCTTGCGCCTGCGCGCGGCGGCGTGGCGGGCTGCGGGAGGCGGCGGCTACGCGGCAGACTGCGGCGCGGCGGCGGGCGGCGTGGCGGGCGGCGAGCTGCGGGAGGCGCGACGGACTTCCCGTGCGGCGGCGCTCTGGCGAGCGGTCTGGCGAATCGCCCTCCCAACACGCCCGAATCGGAGAGCCTCTGAGCCAATGACAGCGCTTCGCCACTACAACGGTAATGGATTCAGGAAAAGGGGCCCCGGACATTTTTCAGACTGGGGGCCTGGTAGGGGCGGTGGGACTCGAACCCACAAGGCCGAAGCCGGCAGATTTTAAGTCTGCTGCGTATGCCAATTCCGCCACGCCCCCGCTGCCTGATCGATCGAAGCCGCGCCGCATGCGGCGCGACCGGCAAGATCCTATGGTAGCAAAACTTCGGCCTTGGAGGGAGCGGCGCGCAAGCGAACGCCTCCCCCAAAAGCCCGCTTCTCGGACAACGGCATCGGGTCAGGCCGTCGCCGCGTCGAGGATCATCCCGTGCAGGATATCCGACTCGCTCACCGTGAACGAATCCGCCCGCGCCAGGTCGAGCACGCCCCGCAAGATAACCATGCCCGCCACGATAACCGGCGCGCGGCCCGGGTCAAGCCCGGCGATCCGCTCGCGACGCGCAAGCGGAACGCTCCTGAGCAGGTCGTGCACGCCTTCAAGCTCCGCACGGCTCACCTGCGCGCCGTGCACGCGCGCCGAGTCGTAGACTTCCATGCGCTCTCGGACGGAGACGACCGTGGTCGCCGTGCCCGCAACCGCCACCAGCCGATCGGCCGAAAACCCCGAGCCGCGCAGCTCGTCGAAGAACGGACCCATCTCCTGAAGCACCCAGTCGCGCGCGCCGTCCAGCTCGGCCGCGCTCGGCGGATCGGCGGCGAAGAAGCGCTCGGTCACACGCCGGCATCCGATGTTGAACGAGCGGGAGCGCACAGGCTCGCCACCCGCCGGACCTGCCACCACCTCGGTTGAGCCGCCGCCTATGTCCACGACGAAGAGCCTCTCCCCGGGAAAGTCGCTCGACGCGCCCTTGAACGAGAGCGCCGCCTCCTTCTGACCGGGTATGACCGCCAGCTCAACGCCCAAGCGCGCCAGCAGCGCCGCGAACTCGTCTGCGTTGCCCGCGTCCCGCGCGGCGGACGTCGCCATGGCCGTGACCTGGATGGGCGGCGATCCCGCAGGCGAAAGGGAGTCAAGGACGCGCCGGTAACGCCCGACGGCTGCGGCGACGCGCTCCATGGCCCGGGGGTCGAGCATGCCCGTTGCGTCCACGCCTTCGCCCAGATTGGTTATCTCGTACTCGCGGTCAAGCTCGCGCAGGCGTCCTTGGCCGTCGATGTCGGCCACCAGCATGCGGCACGTCACCGTCCCGATGTCGATGGCGGCGTAGCGGCCGGCGCGCACGGGGCGCGAATCCGACGGACCCTGACCCATAACACCCTCCTATTCGACGCCGAACAGCGCATCGAGCAGCGGCGAGTACCACGTCTCGGGCGCCTCGACGCTGCCGGGAACGATGTTGGCCCGGAACGTGCCGGCCTCGTCGTCCTCCAGGTCCAGTCCGCTGACCGTGGCCGTCTCCTCGCCCTTCTTCACCCATCCGAACTGCTCGTGGGCACGGCTCTCCACGCCCGCGTCCGTTTGAAGCGAGGCGACGTCCGCCGCGAGCGCCGCGTTGCGCTCCTCAAGCGCCGCGTACTCGGCCTCCAGGCGGTCGTTCTCGCGAAGCGCTTGGTAGTACTGCTGCGCCGCCGGATACAGGAACAGGCACGAGAGCACAAGGCACGCCGCCACCGCCGCCGCGGTGATGAGCTTGGGGGACGCCTTCACCGAGAACCGGGACGACGGCATGGAGAAGCGGCCGCCCTCCGCGCGGCTCTGCATGCGGGCGGCTTGGCGATGCTTCGACCCCATCCGCCCCTCGTAGACGGCCGCGCGAGGGGCGTCCGGCGAAGGCTCGGCGCTCTGCCCTCCGTCGCCGAACTGCTTGGAGAACGCACGCTCGGCCTTGCGCTTGGCGCGGGATCTCCGCCGCTCCTGCGCACGGGACGCCCGTCCGCTCCTGCGGGCGTCCTCGGGGTCGGCCCCCTCCCCCGCTCCATCGGAGGTTGAAAAGCGGCGCGACGACGGGCGCGATCCCGCCGCATCGCGGGAAAACGAGGCGCGTCCGTCATCCGAAGCGCGAGCATGCCGCCCGCGAACGGCGCCTGCGCGGGAAACGTCCGTCGACGACGCGGCGAAGCCCGTCCGAGCGGAGGCCCGGCCCGTCGCAACGGCCCTCCCCGAGGCGGACGAGCGAGCGCTCTGCCGAAACGGCGATTCGAATCCAACAGGATAGTCGTCTGCGTAACGCAGCGGAAGCGAGGGCGCGGCCAAGGAGCGCCCCGATGAGGACGCGCCTCGTTTCGCCTCGTCGAACGAGAGTATGTTCGCCTGTCTTGGCACCTGGGTTTTCGCCCCTTTGCGCATCGTGGTTCGTTGGTGGTGTGTTCAATGCAAGAGCTGCTGTCAGGATACCACACCGCAAGGCGCGCTTCCACCGCCGAAAAAGACGAAAACCGCCCGTGTTCGACACGTCATCTTCGGGCCGATGCGGCGGGCCACCGAGGAAAACGAGGGACGCAGGGCGCGGGGCGGCGCGCCTACAGGTTGAGCTTCTTAATATAAGAACTCCATTTTTCGAACGATTCATCGCTGATGGCGTGCTCCATGAGGCACGCCTCCCGCTCGGCCCGCTCCTCGGGTATGCCGAGCGCCTTGGACAGGAACAGGGACAGCATGCGATGCCGGTCGAGCACGGAGGATCCGTAGGCGTAGCCTTCCTCGGTCAGCGTGACGTCGCCGTAGTACGGCTGCTCGGCCAGGCCCTGCTCTTTGAGCGCGGAGACGGCTTTGTTCACAGACGCCTTCGAAACGCCCAGCTTAGTCGCGATGTCGACCGAACGCACCGACGCCTCCGTCGTCCCTCCCAGCATGACGATGGCCTCCAAGTAGTCCTCATGCGACATAGACATCTTTTTCACGGAACCCTCCTATCGCTTTGCGCCATAGTACCACACCCGCATCGCCATCGAGCGGGACGAGCGGAAGGGGCGAAAGGAGGACGCTGCGGAAGGTTGGCGACAACGCATCGGGCAGCGCGGCGTCGCCGCAGGAAGGCTGCGCGGCCAAGCGCAGCGGAAAAGTTTGAGAGGAGAGGCCGGCGAGGGAAGAGGGGGATGATCCCTCGCCGGCTGCTGCGCGATGAACGGCCAGACGAGAGGAGCCTTCATCGCAGGGTCAGCAGAAAAGAGGAGGTATGCCGACTGCGACCTTGTCGCTTCCGACAATGATTAGTCTAGGCTAACTTACCGGGAGCGTCAAGCGATTCTGCTTTGAAGTTTGCCCGGGCTTACAATTTCTCCACAAGCGGGATGCGGCGGCGCGAGCGGGGCGGCGCAAACGGGGTGGCGGAGGCAGGGAAGCTGCGGAGGTGGGAGCGTCCGAGGGGTCGGCCGAACGTAAGGACGCAGCATCCGGGGAGGCCGGGGGAAGCGAACGCGAAAGCGGAAACACACCCCCCCCCACCGCGCAATCCCGTGCGAGGCGAGGAGCGAGAAGCGCCCACAAGCCGGCCAAAGCGCTCAGCTGCGGGCCCGAGCCGCCTTTTGCATGTCGGCCGCCATCCTGTCCGCGGCGGCGCATCCCGCGCATCCGGCGCATCCGCCGGCGCACGAGCCTTCGTCCTTGCGGCAGTCGCACAGCCCGCTTCTCCACATGCGGCGCACGGCCAGAAACGCCAGCGCCGCGATTATCAGGGCCACAACCACCGTCGAGGGGGTGAACTCCAAACCGAGCAGCACGATGCTCATCTCCTTCCAAAAACGGTCCGGAAGGCAAGCCGCCCCCCTTCCGGGCGCGAACTGCCTTCCGAACCTGGCCTGCGGCTCGACTCACGGGCGCAGACCCGAACCTGCCTGGGATGCCGGGCGAGCCTTACGCCGCGCTCCCCTCCGCCTCCAGGCCGCCTGCCGCCGCAGGCCTCTTCTCCTTGAACACGGGCATGGGGCGGAATATCTGGAACAGCATGCCGGCAGCCACCAGAATGGCGACGACCGTCCACACGTTGAAGCCGATCTCGCCGGTTATCAGCCCGCCGAACTGGTAGAACATCAATCCCACGCACCAGGCGAACACCGTCATGTAGCCGATGGCGAACCAGGTCCACTTGGCGCTTTCCATCTGGCGGCGGATGGTGCCGATGGCGGCGAAGCACGGCGCGCACAGCAGGTTGAACGCGCAGAACGCCAGTATAGCCGGAACGGAGCCCGCCAGCATGGCGGCGAAGGCGGCCCACATGGTGGGGTCGGTTTCGCCCGCCTCGCCCAAGCTGGTCAGGATGCCCACCGTGGCCACGACGTTCTCCTTGGCCACCAAGCCCGTGATGGAGGTGACGGTGGCCTGCCAGTCGCCGAAGCCCAGCGGCGCGAATATCCAGCCGATCGCGTTGCCCAGGCCTGCCATGAGGCTATACTGGATGTAGTTGTCGGCCTCGGTGTCAAGCAGGCCGAACCCTTCGCCCGTATCGCCGAAGTTCATGAGCAGCCAGATGACGATGGTGGACAGGAAGATGATGGTGCCGGCCTTCACCACGTAGCTCTTGATGCGCTCCCACGTGGACATCAGGATGGACTTCACCGTGGGCAGATGGTAGGAGGGAAGTTCCATGACGAACGGGGACACCTCGCCTGCGAACATCCTGGTCTTCTTCAGCATGATGCCGGAGACGATGATGGCGATGACGCCCAGGAAATAGAACAGCGGGGCGATCCACCACGTCTCCTCGGTGTTGCCTCCGGCGATGGCGCCGAACACAAGCGCGATGATGGGCATCTTCGCGCCGCAGGGGATCATGGTGGTGGTCATGATGGTCATGCGGCGGTCGCGCTCGTTCTCGATGGTCTTGGTGGCCATGACGGCGGGCACGCCGCAGCCGGAAGCCACCAGCATGGGGATGAAGCTTTTGCCGGACAGGCCGAAACGGCGGAAGATCCGGTCCATGATGAAGGCGACGCGCGCCAGGTACCCGCAGCCCTCCAAGAAAGCCAGCAGCAAAAACAGGATGATCATCTGCGGGATGAAGCCGATGACCGCGCCCACGCCGGCCACGATGCCGTCCATGACCAGGCTCTGGAGCCACGGGGCCACGTCGGCCGACTCAAGCGCGCCGCCGATGAGCGCTCCCAAGCCCGGAATCCACAGACCCCACGACCCGTCTGCGGGGTCGGGTTCCTCGGCCTCAATCGCGCTCGCGAACGCAGCGGCGTCCACCTTAGAGGACGTGCCGGCCTCCTCGTCCTCGACGATGCCGACCACGCCGGCGGCCTCGGCTTCTTCTTGGAAGGCGGCCAGGGCGGCCTCGTCTGCCGCCGTGGGCTCTTCGGCCTCGAGCGCGGCAAGGGCGCCCTCGACGTCGATGCCCTCCTCTTCGGCGGCGGCCAGATACGCCTCCTTGTTGGCCTGCTCGGCCTCCCATTCGGCCGCAGCCTCCTCGAACGCGGCGCCGCCGGTGTAGAGCCAGCCGTCGCCGGAGATGCCGTCGTTGGCCCAGTCGGTAACCACGCCCGTGCCCACGGAGATGGCCAGGTAGTACACAAGCGCCATGATCACCACGAACACGGGCAGGCCGAGCCAGCGGTTGGTGACCACGCGGTCGATCTTCTGGGTGGTGGTCATGCCCTTGCCCGAGCGCTTCACCGTCTGGCTGACCAGATGCTCGATGGCGCCGTAGCGCTCCGAGGTGACGATGCTCTCGGCGTCGTCGTCAAGCCGCTCCTCCGCTTCGCCGCGAACGGCCTCCACGGCCTTGAGGTCCGCCTCGGGAAGCTTCAGGGCGGCGATGGTGCGCTCCTCGCCCTCGAACAGCTTGATGGCGAACCAGCGGGCGGTGGCGGCGGGCACGCGCGACCCCAGGATGCTCCGAATCTTTGAGAGGGCGTCTTCCACCGCCGCGTCAAACGGCAGGTCCGGCTCCGGAGCCTTCTTGGATTTCGCCTGATCGATGGCGGTGGCGATCAGCTTGTCCGTGCCGTCGCCCTTAAGCGCGGAGATCTCCACCACCGGGCAGCCCAAACGGCGGGACAGGCCGGATGCGTCTATCTTGTCGCCGTTTCTCCTCACCACGTCCATCATGTTGAGCGCCACCACCACCGGAACGCCCAGATCGAGGATCTGGGTGGTCAGGTACAGGTTGCGCTCGAGGTTCGTGGCGTCCACCAGGTTGATGACCACGTCCGGGCCGCCGTCCAACAGATAGTCGCGCGTCACGATCTCCTCGGGAGAGTACGGAGACAGCGAGTAGACGCCCGGGAGGTCGGTGACGACGACGTCCTTGTCGCGGGTGTACCTTCCCTCCTTCTTCTCGACGGTCACGCCCGGCCAGTTGCCAACGTATTGGCTGGCACCGGTCAGATCGTTGAACAGCGTCGTCTTGCCGCAGTTCGGATTGCCGGCAAGCGCTATGCGAATTCCCATGATCTGCCCTTCCTGCAAGTTAAATGTGGCTAACTCAATACCAAAAAAGAAGCGCTTCTCGCGCGTACCCTCGTTCCCTGACGCCCCGTCGCACGCCCTGCGGCGCCGCGCCGCAAACAAATTGCCGGCGGCCGCGCCGCGTGCGCGGCGCGCGTCAGGCGACGAGGATGCTCTCGGCCTCGCTTTTGCGCAGCGAGAGCTCGTAGCCGCGCACGGTGACCTCGATGGGGTCTCCAAGCGGGGCCACTTTGCGAACGTACACGTCCGTCCCCTTCGTGATGCCCATGTCCATGATGTGGCGCTTGAGCGCGCCCTCGCCCGTCAGACGGCGGACGGTGGCGGACTCGCCGATGGCCACATCGCGCAGCGTTTTGCCCTGGGTCCCAGCCATGCATCTTCTCCTTCCTTGCCTTCTGCCCTTTCGTTGCCGACGGCACCGCACGGGAACCGCCGCCTTGCCGATCGTCGCTTGCCGATCGTCGCTTGCCGCTCGTCGTCTCGCCGATCGTCGCTTGCCGCTCGCTCGATGTTTCACGTGAAACATTCGTTCGCGCTCAACCGTGCGGCGCGTGCGGTCTCGGCCCGCGCGCGGAAACGCCGCCTTCCGCGCCGAAACGCTTCACGCGAAGCGCTCGTCCACTCGGGAAAACGCAGGCCCCGAAGACGCCGAGGGGCAAGCGGCCCTCCGAGCATGCGGACCAGCACGCGACGCCTCCCATGAAGCGCCTCGCGAAGCGGAAACCCCGAGCGCGAACGTCGCGTCAAGCCGCCGTTATGATGCGCGACGCCACCTGGCGGTTAAGGGCCACCTGCGTGCCCTTGACCTCCACGATCAGGTCTCCCGCCACCTCGGAGACGACCTTCACCTGAGCGCCTTCGACAAATCCGAGGTTCTCCAGATGATGGTGCAGATCACCCTTGCCCCGCACCTTCGCGATGCGGGCGGCCTCTCCCCCCTTCAAAAAGGAAAGGGGCAGGTGGTGGGCCGAGGCGCTCGAGACGTCGCCTTGGCGGGACGCCGCCTGCATGCCGGCGGCCAGTGCGTTGTCCATGTCGACTCCCATCGAGTTAGCTCCATGCAACATAAAGTATCTTATAGCAAACAGCGTCCGATTGGAAGCCCCGGCTAACATTTTTTCCAGAAGCCCGCCTTGCGGAGGCGGGCGGCGCACCCTCCTCGCCGCCGCCGCTCGACGCTTGGCGCGCGCATATTGCGTGAAATTACCCCTCCGCTTGCCGCCTGGGAATTTGCCCTCATAGTATACTGTGTGCGAATAATGCAGCCACGCTGCGGCGGAAAGGGCGGAACATGGCCGAGAACCTCTACATCGACACGCGCGGACGCGCCGAGCGTCCGGTCCCCTTCACGCAGGCCGTCATCGACGGTCTGGCCGAAGGCGGCGGGCTGTACGTGCCCGAGCGCGTTCCCGAGCTTTCGCTCGACGAGATCGGCGCCTTGGCCGCGCTGCCGTACGCCCAACGCGCGGCGCGCATCTACGAGGCTTATCGCATCGACCTGCCGGCCGACACCATCGAGGCGCTCATGGCGCAAGCCTACGGCGACAACTTCGACGACGAGCGCATCTGCCCCATCACCTCGCTCACGGCGAGCACCCACGTGCTGGAGCTGTGGCACGGCCCCACGAGCGCGTTCAAGGACATGGCGCTGCAGTGCCTGCCGAAGTTCTTCTCGGCGAGCGCCAAGCAGCTGCGCGAGCAGGGCAAGCTCGATCACGACTTCATGATCCTCGTGGCCACGTCGGGCGACACCGGCAAGGCGGCGCTCGAGGGCTTCCGCGACGCCGAGGGCACCTCCATCGGCGTCATGTACCCCGACGGCGGCGTGAGCGACATCCAGTTCAAGCAGATGGCCACCCAGCGCGGAAAGAACGTGCAGGTGTGGGGCGTGCGCGGCAACTTCGACGACTGCCAAAGTGGCGCGAAGAACGTGTTTTCCGACGAAGCCTTCGCCGCGCGGCTGCTGGACGAGCACGGTATCGCGCTCTCCAGCGCGAACTCCATCAACTGGGGGCGCCTCATGCCCCAGATCGTCTACTATGTGTCGGCCTACGCGCAACTTGTGGCCGACGGCAAGCTGGGACTGGGCGATGAGCTGGACGTGTGCGTGCCCACCGGCAACTTCGGCAACATCCTGGCCGCCTACTACGCCAAGCGCATGGGCACTCCGCTGGGCATGCTTTTCTGCGCGAGCAACGAGAACCGCGTGCTCACCGACTTCATCAACACGGGCACCTACGACATCGCGCAGCGCGACTTCGTGCTCACGCCGTCGCCGTCCATGGACATCCTCGTGTCGTCGAACCTGGAACGCCAGCTGTTCGAGCTGACGGGCCGCAACGCCGCCGCCATCGCCGGCTGGATGGACGACCTGCGCGAGAAGCGGCGCTTCCGCGTGGACGAGGGCACGTTCGCGAAGGTGCGCGCGCAGTTCTCCGCAGACTCCGTGGACAATGCCACGTGCCTTGCCGCCATCAAGCGCGTGTTCGACGAGCACGGCTACCTGCTGGACCCGCACACCGCGGTGGCCTACCAAGCCGCCGAGAACCTGCGGGGCGAAAACCCCGTGCTCATCGCGAGCACGGCGCACTGGGCGAAGTTCGGCGACAACGTGTACCGCGCGCTCCACGGCATCGCGCCGGGAGATCCGCTGCCCGACGACGTGGCCGCGCTTTCGGGCTGCGCGCTCAACGAGCTGATCGCGCGCGAGACGGGCGCGACCGGCATCCCGCGCGGCCTGGCGGAGCTTGACGGGCTGCCCGTGCGCTTCGACGAGGTCATTGGAAACGCGACGGACGACATCGAGGCGGCGGTGACGCGCTTCCTCGACCGATTGGACGACTAGCGCACCAAGGGCGCGCGAAAGGGAAGGAACCGCAACCATGGGCCAGCTCAAAAACCTCAAACCCACCGTCAGGCTCTCCATCATGAACCCCGGCGCCGAGAGCGGGTCGCTGTTCGGCCGCGGCATCGCGAGCCTGTGCCTGGGCGTGCGCGAGGCCGGTTCGCTCAACGCCGCCGCGAAGGGCATGGGCATGGCCTACAGCAAGGCCTGGCGCATCATCAAGGACACCGAGGCGGCGCTCGACGTGCAGCTGCTCCACCGCGACGGCGCGCACGGCAGCAGCCTGACCGCGGAGGGCGACAAGATCCTCGACGCCTACCTGGCCATCGAGGAGCGGATCCAGCGCGAAGCCGAGAAGGCGTTCGAAGAGCTTCTTAAGTAGGGGCGGAGCGCGAGGGCGCGAGGCCGGGGCGCTGGCGAGACGCAGGGGCGCGAGGCCGGGACGCTGGCGAGGCACGGCAGACGGAGCGGGGCGCGGGCGAGGACCTTGCGCTGACGGACCCGCCCCGCCGCCTGGCCGAGAGACGGGCGAAGCGGGGCCGTCAGCGGACGCGGCAGCAGCGGATGGCCAGCTGGGTGCGGTTCTTGAGGCCGAGCTTCTGCAGGCAGGCGCTGATGTGATTGCGCACGGTGCCCTCGCTCAGGTAGAGGCGCGCGGCTATCTCGCGGTTGTCCAGGCCCTCGGCCACAAGCTCCGCGACGGCGCGCTCGCGGTCGGTGAGCGCATCGAGGGCGGGCGCAGGCTCGGCGGCAGACGCGGGTTCGAGGGTGGGCGCAAGCTCGGCAGGGGCCGCGCCGCGCACGAGCGCCTCCACCCGGCCGAGCACCTCCTCCCCAAGCACGCTTTGGCCGGCCACGACCGCGCGCAAGGCCGGCGCGATGGTGGCCACCTCCTGTTTGATCAGGTAGCCTCGCGCGCCAAGGCGCAGAGCGCGGGCGATGTAGCCGTCGTCGGAGAACGTGGTGAGGAACACCACGCGCGCGTCGGGATGCGCGGCCAAGATGCGCTCGGCGGCGTCGATGCCTCCCATGCCCGGCATCTGAATGTCCATGAGCAGCACGTCGGGCGCGTGCTCGTCGTAGAGCGCCACCGCCTCCTCGCCGGTGCCGCCCAGGGCAACCACCTCCACGTCGTCTTGGGCCCCCAGGATGGTCTGCAGCGACTGCCGCACGAACGGGTCGTCATCGACGATGATCGTTTTGATCATGCCTTTCCCTCCCTCTCCTTCGGCACGGCGGCGAACACGCGGAAACCCCCGCCCGCCTGCTGCTCGGTGCGCAGACGTCCGCCAAGGGCCTCCACGCGCTCCTCCATCGACTCCAAGCCAAGGCCCCGCGCGCCAAACGCCTTCCCCGCCGCCGCATCCTCAGACGCGCCCGCCGCCATGCCCTTCCCCGCCGCCGTGCCGTTGTCCTGCACGATAAGCTGGTAGAGCGCCGGATACTCGACCACCGACACGTCCACGCGCGTGGCGTCGCTGTGGCGCGCGACGTTGGAGAGCGCCTCGCGCACGCACGCCATCAGGCACTGCGCCACAGGCGGCGGCACCGTGCGCGCGTCGAAGGACAGGCGCACGTTGGGAAGCCCGCACGCGCCGATGACCTCTTCGAGCCGGGAGCGCAGGTCGAAGGAGTCGTCGTGCAGGTCATGGACGCTTCTACGCACGGTGTCCATGGCCTCGTGCAGCGTTGAACCCACCTGGGCCAGCTCGGCGCGGATGGGCGCGTCATCCGCGTGGACCACTTGCAGGGCCTCCACCTGCAGCACCGATCGCGTGAGCAGATGCCCCACGTTGTCGTGGATCTCGCGGGCGATGCGGGCGCGCTCGGCCAGCGTGGCCAGGCGCACCTCGTAGTCCTGCGAGGCCGCAAGCTCGTGGTTTTTCCGGGACAGCGACAGCGAGCGCTCCTGCAGGTCGTCGCGCAGCCGCCGATAGCGGGCGCGCTCGTCTGCGGCGCGTTGCGCGCGCAGCGCCATGAGGCACGCCATGACACAGAGGGCGCAGAGGGCCGCAAGGGGCAGCGGCTCGAGCAGGCGAACGGCGGCGGCGAGCGGCACGAGCCACGCCAGGCGCACCGGCCAGGCGCGCTCGAAGGCAAGGACGTAGGCCGCAAGCGGCAGAAACGACGCGAACGCGGGCAGGACGAGCGCCGCCGCCAGGTAGGCGCCCGCAACGCCGAGGCGCACGGGAGGGGCGGAGGGCACATCGAAGCAGCACGACAGCGTCACAGCGGCCAGCAGCGCGACGACATGCGCGCCCGAAAGCCCCGGAGACGACAGAAGCAGCAGGCAGAGCGCCGCGAGGATGATCTGGTCAACAACGCGTTCCATGGGCGACAGTATACGCCTTTCGCACGGGAAGAGAGGGGATGGCGCAAGCGAGGACAACCGCAGGTTGCATCCCGCAGGCCGCATCCGTGACAAACGTCATGGCCTGCCGGCGAAACGATGACAGACGACACTTCTGCGGCGGGGACGCATCGGGCATCATGGAACGTAAGAGAATTCGGCGCCCTTGCGCGCCGACGGACAGACGAGGAGGGCTCATGGACATCGTGGCCGTTGACAACTTGGTGAAGCGCTACGGCGAGGTGCTGGCGCTCGACCATTTCAGTCTGCGCATCGAACCAGGAGAGGTGTTCGGGCTTCTGGGGCCGAACGGGTCGGGCAAGACCACGGCCATCAACTGCATCCTGCAGCTGCTCACCTACGACAAGGGCACGATCGAGCTTTTTGGCCAGCCCATGCGGCCTGCGCGCTACGATCTGAAGCGGCGCATAGGCGTGGTGCCGCAGAACGTGGCGGTGTTCGAGGAGCTGACGGTGCGGGAGAACATCGACTACTTCTGCGGCCTGTACGTGGGCGACCGCGCACGACGGCGGGAGCTTGTGGAGGAAGCCGTGGCCTTCGTGGGGCTGGAGGGCTACGAGCGGTTCCGGCCGCGCAAGCTCTCGGGCGGGCTTTTGCGCCGTCTGAACATCGCGTGCGGCATCGCGCACAAGCCCGAGCTCGTGTTCTTCGACGAACCCACCGTGGCCGTGGATCCGCAGAGCCGCAACGCCATCCTCGAAGGCATCCGGCAGATGAACCGCGCCGGCTCCACCGTGGTGTACACGAGCCACTACATGGAGGAGGTGGAGGAGATCTGCACGCGCCTCATGATCATGGACCGGGGGCAGGCGCTGGCCGTTGGCACGAACGCCGAGCTCAAGGCCATGATAGGCATGGGAGAGAAGATCCGCATCGACGTGCCGGAGCTTTCCGACGAGACGCTTGCCCGCATCAGCGCGCTGCCCAACGTGCAGCGCGCGCTCTACCGCGAAGGCGCGCTTGACGTGGCATGCGCCAACGCCACGAGCAATGTGAGCGACGTGCTGGCCGTGCTGCAGAGCGCGGGCGCCACGACCGGCCGCATCTGGGCCGAACCCCCCACGCTCAACGACGTGTTCCTGGAGATTACCGGCACCGAACTGAGGGATTAGCCCGCCTTGCCGTTCGGGAAAGCGGCGAGGGGGGCCGACGCTGCGATCTGCCGCGGCGCCCGCCTTGACGCTTTCGCGCTTGCCCTCGCGTGCGAAGCGCTCGGCCGCACGACGCGGCGAATCGGGTCATCGCAGCATATCTCGCTGACTTTTTGTGGACCGGTAAGGTTTTTGAGGAAGAAGGTGATGTGGTGTTTAATGTGTTCAAGGGGACGCTTTTGGCGCTTGCGCGGGAGCGGTCCATCCTCATCTGGGCGCTTGCGTTTCCGCTCGTCCTCTCCACGATGTTCGTGTTCATGTTCGCCAACCTCGATGAGAATGCCCAGCTCAAGCCCATCCGCACGGTCGTCGTGGCCGACGCCGGCTACGAGGCCGCGCCGGGGTTCGCCGAGGTGATGGAGGCGCTGTCGGAGCCGGGCGACGGCCAGCTGCTCGATGTCGCGTACGCGTCGAGCGAAGAGGAAGCCGTCGAGATCATGCGCGCCACCGACACCGGCGGATCAGTGTTCAACAGCGGTGTGGCTAACGAGGGTGCCGTGGGCTACGTAGCAACGGACGCCGACGGAACGCCGAGCGTGCATGTGCGCGGCGGCGTGCAGCCCAACTCGGTTGACAGCGCGAACCAGTCCGTGCTCAAGACGGTGGTGGACAACTACCTGCGCAGCCGCACGCTCATCGAGGACGCGGCGCGCGAGAACCCGGCGGCGCTGGCTGACGCGCAGGCCGTCTCCCAGCTTCTGGGCATGTCCGATTTCACGGAGAAGATCGATGTCACGCGCAATCCGCCGAAGGCGACGGTGCGCTTCTACTTCGCGCTTCTGGCCATGGCGGCGCTGTTCGGCGGGCAGGTGGGGATGATCGCCATCTGCCGCGTGCAGCCGAACCTGAGCGCGCTTGGCGCCAGGCGAGCCTTAGGGGCCGTGAGCCGCGCGAGGACGCTTGTAGCCACCCTTGGTGCGAGCTGGGCGCTATCGTTTGCCTGCCTCCTGGTCGCGTACGCCTACGTTCGCGTGGTGGCGGGCGTGGATTTCGCTGGCCGGGATGGAGCATGCGTCGTCGCGCTGGCCGCCTCGTCGCTTTTGGCGACGGCCTTGGGAACGCTCATCGGCAGCGTGGCGAAGATCGACGCGGGCGTCAAAGGCGGGCTGCTGAGCGCCGTCGTGTGCCTGTCCTCGCTGTTCGCGGGGTTGTACGGAACCCCCGTCATGGAGTTGGCCGACGACCTGAACGCGGCGTTTCCCCTGCTCGAGCTTCTCAATCCCGCCACGCAGATCTCGCAGGCGTTTTACAGCATCATGTACTACGACACCTTTCAGCGCACGGCGGAGCATGTGGCGGTCTTGCTGGCCATGACGGCCGCGCTGCTGGCCGTGTCCTCGATCCTCGTGAGGAGGCAGCGCTATGCAAGTCTTTAAGGCAGCGGTCGCGATCGCGCTTCGACACCCCCTCTACCTGCTCGTCTACGCCGTCGGACTCAGCCTGATGGGAGTGCTCATGGCGGGCAACCTCTCGTTCGGGGAGGGAGACGACGCGCCGTTCGAAGCGTACCGGACGACGTTTTCCGTCATCGACCGCGACGACAGCGAGATCTCGCGGGGTTTGGCGGAGTGCTTGAGAGCGCGCGGCGCCGAGGTGCCGCTCGACGACACGGAGATCGCCCTGCAGGACGCCGTGGCGAAGGGACGAAGCGAGTGCGTCCTCATCGTGCCGGAGGGCTTCGGGCAGGCGCTCATCGAGTCTGCGCGCGCAGGCGGCGAGACGCCGACGATCGAGACGGTGTACAGCTACTCCTCCCTCGAGGGCAGTCTTCTGGACCAGGAGGCGAACGAGTACGCAAGCCTCGCCCGCGCCTGGGCGGCGATGTCGCCCGATTCCCCGCCAGCCGACATCGCCGCGCACGCGGAACGCGCGATGGGCGAATCGGCGCAGGTGGACACCGTGCAGATCGGCGGAGGGGCCGGCGGCGAGCAACGTTTCGTGTTCTACCTGGCATGGGGCACCTACACCCTGTTCGCCTCCATCGTCGTGTGCGTGGGGCTGGTCATGGGCACGCTCAACCGCACCGACCTGCACCGGCGCAACCTCGTGTCGCCCCTTTCAGCCACCGGGCACAACCTGCAGGTGGCGGCTGCGGCGCTGGTGGTGACGGCGGGTGTGTGGCTGTTCACCACGGCGGTGGGCCTTGTCGCATTCGCCGAGTCCGCCGCGCAGGTAAGCACTGCGGGACTCGCGCTCATGCTGGCGCTGTCGTTCGCGTTTGCCACCGTTCCGCTGTGCACAGGATACCTGCTCGGCCAATTGGGGGTGAGCGAGATGGTTGGCAACGCCGTCGGCAACATCGCGGGCATGGCGGTGTCGTTTCTGGGCGGCGTGTGGGTGTCCTTCGACCTGCTGGACCCTGCCGTGCAGGCCATCGGGCGCTTCTCGCCCGCCTACTGGTACACCGACGCGCTGCAGCGGGCGGCCGTACTCGAAGCCCCCTCGCTCGACGCGCTCGCGCCGATCTTGGGTGATTTGGGCGTGCTGCTGCTGTTCTCGGCGGCCCTCTTCTCTGCGGCGCTGGTGGCGAGCCGGCTGCGCGCGCAAAGCGCCGACGCCGGCGGGAACGCCGGCGCGGCGCGGGCGCGGGGGTGACGGGGCCGCAGGGATCGCGAGCGCGGAGGTGACAGGGCTGCGGGGATCGCGCGCACCGCAAGCGGCGCGACGCTCGCGGTGCGCGCCGTAGGAGCCGCAGGAACTGCGGCCCTCGCGGCCTCCGCGTCGCACTCCCCGCGGTGCGCGCCGCTCCCCCATCTTCCCGCCCTTTCGCTTTCGGACCGCGCATGCGCGGTCCTCAGAACACGGCGATGCCGTCGTAGGCAGGCGCGCCCCAGTCCAGATAGACCGTCGTGCTGCGGGTGATGCGCGCCGAGAGGGCGGAAGCCCCCTCGGCGGAGGCCGTCGCGTACGCCCCCGGCCCGCAGACGGCCTCGCGCGCCTGGCCGCGGTCGACAAACCCCGCGCCCGGAACCCTTTCGGCCGACAACCTCGC
>NZ_CBDTNW010000152.1:0-53483 GCF_965361815.1 Rubneribacter sp. | reverse complement strand
GGAGGACGGGTCCTTGGACGGAGTGGACGCGGGGGCCCAGGTGTTCTGCGCGTCGGAAGGGCGCCTCTCGGTCGGGCGCACAGAGGGCCTGGGGGCCGCCGGCGCGCGCAACAGGGGCCTGGAGATGGTGGACTCGCCGTTTTTCATGCTCCTGGACGGCGACGACGTGTTCCATCCCGACTTGCTGGAAAAGCTGCACCGCGGCATCGTGGGAAACGACGCCGATCTGGCGGTGTGCGACATCGTCCAGATCGATCACGCCACCGGGCGGCGCGAGGAGGCGCCGTGGGCGCTCAAGCGGGGCCAGCTGCCGGCCGGCCTGTCCGCGTTCTCGTGGCGCGACATGGAGGGCAATCCCTTCGCCGCCTTCATGGGGTGGCCGTGGGACAAGCTGTACCGGACGGACTTCGCGCGCAAGGAGGGGCTTCGGTTCCCGGAGGACCTGGCCAACAGCGAGGACATGCTCTTCACGTACAAGGCCGTGGTCCTGGCGCGCCGCATCTGCGTGGTGGACGAGGTTTTGATCGACCACCGCATTGGGCGCGGCGGCTCGGTGTCAAGCTCGCGCGCGAAGGACCCTTACGCGTTCTACGAGGCGCTTTGCCGCATGAAGGCGTTTTTGAAGGGGCTGCCGGGCGATTGCTGGGACGGCCTGGGCCGCAGCTATCTGAACTGGGCGTTCGATTGGACGCTGTGGAACATCGAGACCATGCCCGACGACGACGTGCGCGCGGAGATGGCGCGCCGCCTGCGCGACGGCGCCTTTGCCGAGCTGGAGCTTGACAAGCACGCCCCCGCGTTTTTCGCCGGGTACCCGCGCAGCATGGCCCGTTACGCCAGCATCTTGGAGGACGACTGCGGCGAGCCGGACAAAGGCCCGCTCGGGCCCATCGACTCCCTTCCGTATGGGAAGTTCAAGCCCTGGTCGCAGGCGGGCGTGCTGGACAAGCTCGCCATCAAGTGGCGCATGTGGCGCGCGAAGCCGGTGGAGTGGTAGGGGGCCTTTCGCGAAGGCTCCGTCGCCGTTCTCCCGCCGCCTGGCCGGAAAGTTTCGGGGGTAGGGGGTCGTTTCTTACGATTCTGTTACAATGCGGTGTGGCTATCGTTTGCAGGCGGCGTCTTCCCGAAGGAACCAATGGAGTGGTATCAGGCGGCAATCGTGTTTTGCGTGGCTTTTGCGGTCACGTACTGCATGGTGCCCGTTTCCAAGTGGATAGCCGTGAGGATAGGGGCCGTCGACTATCCGGGCAACCGGCGCCTCAACCATGATCCCGTGCCGCGCTGCGGGGGCATCGCCCTGTACGCGGGGATAGTGGCGGCGTGCTTCTCGGTGTTTTTGGGCGTGCGGTTTTTCGGATGGGACCTTCACGACCTCTACATTCTCAACGACGTGAACTACCTCCTTCTCTACGTTGGCGCGACCGTCATGTTCTGCGTGGGGCTGGTGGACGACATCACGCAGCTTTCCCCGAACGTGAAGCTGGCCGGCCAGGTGGCATCGGCTGCGATCGTCGCCTTGTCGGGGGTCACCATAGGGGCCGTCCGCGCTTCGGGGACGGCCGACTACCTTGAGCTGGGTTGGCTGGACTACCCTTTGACGGTGCTGTACCTGGTGGTGTTCGCCAACATCACCAACCTCATAGACGGTTTGGACGGATTGGCCTCGGGGATAGTCGCCATCGTGGCGACGAGCCTGCTGTTTTTGGTGTGGGTCCGCGGCAGCTTCACGCTGGCGTTGGTGTGCTTGGCTATCGTGGCCGTCTGCCTGGCGTTTCTGCGGTACAACTTCTTTCCGGCCTCGGTGTTCATGGGGGATTCGGGCTCGTTGCTTTTGGGGTTGTCGGTGGGCGTTGTCTCGGTGGCGGGCGTGGTGCGCACCCAGAGCTTCGTCGTCATGCTGGTGCCGCTGGTCATTGCGGGCGTTCCGTTTTTGGACACCGTGTCGGCCATCATCAGGAGGAAACGCGCCCATCAGCCTGTGGAGCAGGCCGATCTGGGGCACATCCATCACCGTCTCATGCGCGCCGGCTTGAGCCAGAAGCGCTCCGTGGCCGTCCTGTGGGTCTGCTCGGCGGTGCTGGCCGTGACCGGATGCTTGATGGGCGGGCTGGCCGGACCGGTGCGCTGGGCCATGATGGCGGCGCTCGCCGTGGCGCTGTTCTTCGTCATTTGGAGGTTCGGCCTGTTCAAGCCCGTTTTGAAGCACCATTACGACAACAGGGGCCGTCGCGGTCCCCGCGTTCCCGTGAAACGGCGCTAGGCTGGGCGGTTGGCATGTCGCAGGTCACCGAGAGCCAGAAAAGACGGTCCAGGATAACGGCGGCCATGGCCGTGGCGGTGGTGGCCGCCCTGTCCCTTTCGTTCATCGGCCTGGTCCTGATCCTCGACAGCGTTGCGGGGCCGGTCAGGCGCGAGGGGCCGGCCGTTGTGGAAGTGCATTCGGACGAGCCGTTCTACGTGCTGCTCATCGGGTCCGACTCCCGCAAGGGGACGGCGCTCTACACGGGCAAGAGGGGCGAGCACGCCCAGGTTGACCAGCACTCCGATGTGATGACGCTCATGCGGGTCGATCCCCGTTCGTACCTGATCACGCTGGTGACCGTGCCCCGCGACACGGTTTTGAACGGGTCGGACGGAAGGATCAACGACGCGCTTCTGGACGGCGATCCGGCGGAGGCGGCAAGGGCGGTCGAGAGTCTGACGGGCGTTGCGGTGCCTTACTACATGATGGTGGACTTCACGTCGTTCAGCGACTTGATCGACGCGCTGGGCGGCGTGGTGGTGGACGTGCCGGCGAACGTGACGGTGCCCGACCCGATGACGGCGGACAACGTGACCGTGACGGCGGGCGAGGATCAGCTGCTCGACGGGGCGGAGGCTTTGGTGCTGGCGCGGGCGCGCAAGGAGTACGGCGACGACCAGGACGCGCTTCGGCAGGTCAACGTGCGCAACATAGAGGCGGCCATCATCGGGAAGGTGCTGGAGTCGCCCAACGACGAGGCGGTGACCGCCGCCTTGCTGGACCTTGAGGAGAACGTGACGACCAACCTCGACATGGCGGCTGCGGCCTTTTTGGTCATGGATTTCGTCGCGCATGGGGACGAGGTGGCCATCTACTCCTGCACGGGTCCTTACGAGGGCGGCGAGCGGGAGGACGGGCTGTGGGTGGTGGACGAGCAGCCTGCCGCCTGGGACGAGCTTATGGCGGTTGTGGAGGCGGGCGAGGACCCTTCGGGCGTGATCCCCGCCCCGCGGTTCGAGGACCGCTGAAGGGGTTCGGGGGTGTCGCTGTGCTATCATTAAGGCTTGTCTGTTGGGGAACGGAGTAGGAGCATCGTGCTGGGCACTCTTGCGACAATACTGAGGGACAACTGGGAATGGCGCAGGCAGATAGGCCGCCTGGCCATCTTCGAGCTGGTGAAGAAAAGCCGCGGCGCGGTGCTGTCCTGGGCGTGGTTTCTCATCAAGCCGGGCATGTACATCTTCTGCTTCTGGTTCGCGCTCGATGTGGGGCTGCGCGTGGGCAGCGGCGGCGAGGCGGGCGCTCCTCCGTATCTGCTGTGGCTGTGCGCGGGCCTCATCCCGTGGTTCTTCATGCAGGACATGCTGGGCGCCGGCATCGACGTGATGCACCGCTACCCGTATCTGGTGAACAAGATCAAGTTTCCTTTAAGCGGCATCTCCACCATCTTCGCGTCGGCGACCATGCTGGTCCAGCTCATGCTGATGGCGGTTCTGCTCGCCCTGTACTTCGCCTACGGCATGCCGCTCGATCCCTACCTTGCGCAGGTGCCGCTTTTGCTGGCGCTCATGTTTTTGTTCTGGGATCTGGTGTCCATCCTGTTCAGCCAGCTTTCGGCCATCAGCAAGGACGTGGCCAACCTCATGCACGCCATGTCCACGCCCTTCTTCTGGCTCTCAGGCGTCATCTTCAACGTGAAGAGCGTGCCGGTGGACTGGATCCAGGCCATCCTGTACTTCAACCCCATCACGTTTTTCGTGACCTCGTTTCGGGGGGCGTTCTACGACAAGACGTGGTTTTGGGAGGACCCGCTTATGTGCGGGGGGTTCGCCGCCGTGTTCGCGCTGACGCTCGTTGCCGCGGTGCTCGTGTACCGGCAGTTCAACGAGGAGGTGGCCGATGTCCTCTGACGCTTCTTCGCTCAAAGACGCCAAGTCGCTGCACAAAACGAGCGTCAGCGACGAGGTGGTCATCCGGTTTGACGGCGTGACCAAGACCTACAACCTGTACAAAAACGACCGGGGCCGCTTCCTGGGCATCTTCAACTACAAGAAGAAGGGGAGCTTCCTGGGCAGCGTGGACGCGAGCAAGGATCTGTCGTTTGAGATCCGCAAGGGCGAGGCGGTGGCGTTTCTGGGCCGCAACGGGGCGGGCAAGTCAACGGCGCTCAAGATGGTGACGGGCGTGACGCATCCCACGAGCGGAGAGGTGTCCGTTTCCGGGCGCGTGAGCGCGCTCCTTGAGCTGACGGCAGGGTTCGACATGCAGCTGACCGGGCGCGAGAACATCGCGCTGCGCGGGCAGATACTGGGGCTTTCGCGCGCCGAGATCAAGGAGCTGGAGCCGGGCGTGGTGGACTTCGCGGAGCTGGGGCTCTACATCGACCAGCCCATGCGCACGTACTCGAGCGGCATGAAGGCGCGGCTGGGCTTCGCGTTCGCGGTGGCCATAGATCCGGACATCCTGGTGGTGGACGAGGCGCTGTCGGTGGGCGACAGGACGTTCCAGCGCAAGTGCATCGAGCGCATCCGCGAGATCATGATGGACGAGAACGTGACCGTGCTGTTCGTCACGCACGCCTCCGCCACGGCCAAGGAGTTCTGCAGCCGCGGCATCGTGCTTGACCAGGGCACGAAGGTGTTCGACGGCCCCATAGACGACGCCACGGCGTACTATGAGGCGAATTTCTAGGAGCGAAGGAGCGGACATGCTTCAGGAAGGCAAAGCGTACGCGGCGATTCTGGCCGGAGGCTCCGGCACCCGTATGGGCAACCTTGACAAGCCCAAGCAGTTCCTCATGCTGGGGTCGAAGCCCGTGCTCGCTCACACGGTGGAGAAGTTCTGCGCCACGGGGCTGTTCGACGCGGTGCTGGTGCTGTGTCCGGAAACGTGGCTGCGGCAGACGAAGGACCTGCTGGCGCGCTACGTTCCCGCGTTCGCCGACGAGATAGCGGTGGTGCCGGGCGGCGCGACGCGCAACGACACCGTGCGGTGCGCGCTGTCATGGGTGGAGGGCCATTGCGAGGTCGACGAGGAGGCCGTGCTGGTGACGCACGACGCGGTCCGCCCCTTTGTGAGCCACCGGATAATCCGCGAGAACCTGGAGGCCGCCCGCGAATTCGGCGCGTGCGACACGGTGGTTCCGGCCACGGACACCATCGTGAAGAGCGTTGACGGGGAGGTGATCGAGGACATCCCCGATCGCAGCGCGCTCTACCAAGGGCAGACTCCGCAGTCGTTCAAGCTGCTCCACCTGAAGCGGATGATGGAGAGCCTTTCTCCCGAGGAGGAGCGGACGCTCACGGACGCCTGCAAGGTGTGCGTGCTGCGCGGCGAGCGGGTGGCGCTTGTCATGGGGGATCCGGGCAACATGAAGATCACGTATCCCCAGGACATGCGCCTGGCGACTGCGTTGATGGGGGGATAGCGTGCTGAACTGCGTGTACAGGCTCGTCGCTCCGCGGACGTTCGAGCCGGTGGAGGTTGAGCTGGACATGGGCGGCGCTCCGTGCGTGCTGGTGCGGCCCACGCACCTGTCCATCTGCAACGCCGACCAGCGGTACTATCAGGGCACGCGCAGCGCCGAGGCGCTGGCGAAAAAGCTGCCGATGGCGCTCATCCACGAAGGGGTGGGCCAGGTGGTGCTCGACCCCGCGGGCATGTTCCGTCGGGGCGCCAAGGTGGTCATGCTGCCCAACAACCCGCACGAAACCGATCCGTGGAGGGCGGAGAACTACCTGCGCACGAGCGAGTTCTGCGGAAGCGGCTTCGACGGCTTCATGCAGGAGTACCTGGCGCTGCCGCCCTCGCGCGTGGTGGAGCTGCCGCAAGGTTTGGACGAGGAGGTGGCGGCGTTCACGGAGCTGGTGAGCGTGGCCATGCATGCGGTGAGCCGCTTCGACGCCATCGCGCACGGGGATCGCGCGCGGGTCGGCGTGTGGGGCGATGGGAACCTGGGCTTCATCGTGAGCCTCATCCTGCATCTCAGATTCCCCGGCATCCGCGTTGCGGTGGTGGGGCGCAACGCTCTGAAGCTGGCCGACTTCACGTTTGCGGACGAGACGCTGCTGGCGTGCGATGTTGATGCGGGCTTCCAGGTTGACCATGCGTTCGAATGCTGCGGGGGCGACGGATCGGCTGCGGCGGTGGACCAGATCATCGATTGCATACGCCCCGAGGGGACGGTGTCGCTTCTGGGGGTTTCCGAGAATCCCGTTCCCGTGAACACGCGCATGGTGCTGGAGAAGGGGCTTCGCCTGTTCGGCAGCAGCAGGAGCGGGCGGGCGGACTTTGAGGACGTGGTGGCGTTCTACCATGATCGGCCCGAGGCTCTGTCCTATCTGTCGGCTCTGGTTGGGGAAGTGTTCGACGTGTCGTCCGTCGCGCAGGCGGTGCGGGCGTTCGAGTCCGACGCCCGCAAGGGCATGGGCAAGACCGTCATGCGATGGGACGTGTGAGGCCCTCGATGCTGTCGCAGGCGAAGGAGGCGCTCAAAGGGGCGATCAAAGACGTCGTGTTGTGGGGCGTTTTGCCGTGGGCGTACCGACGCCATGCGCGCAGGCCCGTCGATGCGGGGTCGGTGCTGTTCTTGGAGCGGAAGCTCGCCGAATTGCCGGACAGCTTCAAGGAGCTGCACGGGCGCCTGTCGGCGGATCCGGCCCGGCGCGTGGGGTTTCTGTCCTTGGGCTACGGGCGCGCAGGGGTTGTGGAATACTACCTGAACTGCCTGCGGGCCGTGAAAGCCGTCGCGCGGGCGGAGGTCGTGTTCCTAGACGACGCGTCGGACGTGATCAGCTGCCTGCCGTTGCGCCCCGAGACGAAGGTCGTGCAGCTGTGGCACGCATGCGGGGCGTTTAAGAAGTGGGGGATGAGCACGGCCGACCTTTTGTTCGGAGGCTCGCGGGCCGACAAGAAGCGCCATCCGTTCTACGAGAACCTCTCGCTGGTGACCGTCAGCAGTCCGGAGGTCGTATGGGCCTATGCCGAGGCGATGGATCTTGAGGGTCGCGAGGACATCATCAAGCCCTTGGGGGTCAGCCGCACCGACGTGTTTTTCCAAGACGGGTTCGTTGCTTCGGCCCGGAGCGCCGTGGAGGAAGCGGTTCCCGCTTGCGCGGGTAAAAAAGTGCTGCTCTACGCCCCGACGTTTCGCGGAAAGGCCAACGAAGCCGTCGGGCCGGACGCCCTCGACGTTGCGGCGCTCAAGCGAGCGCTCGGTGGAGAATGGGTGCTGCTTGTCAAGCACCATCCCTTCGTCGCGAAGCGGCCGGAGGTGCCCGAAGGGTGCAGGGACTTCGCCTTCGACGTGTCTGCTGCTCTTCCCATCGACAAGCTGCTGTGCAGGGCGGATGCGTGCGTGTCGGACTACTCGTCGCTTGTGTTCGAGTACTCGCTGCTCGGGCGTCCGATGGCGTTTTTCGCCTACGACAAAGACGACTACGACGACTGGCGCGGCTTCTACTACGACTACGACGAGCTGACGCCGGGGCCGGTATTTTCAAGGAACGAGGACCTGGTAGACTACCTGGCGCATGTGGACGAACGGTTCGACGCCGATCGCGTGAGGTTGTTCCGCGACAGGTTCATGAGCGCTTGCGACGGGCGGGCGACGGAGCGGATAATAGGAGAGGTGTTCGGGGATGGCGCTTTGCCGTCTTTTGATCCTCAGGAGTGACGCCTTCCCTTCCAAGACTCCATAAGGGCTTTGTAAAGGCGCTCTCTGTGACCGCCGCCGTAATGGAGGAAGAACCCCTCCATCCGATGCGCGTGCGGCGGGCTGGGCTTGCCGCCATTGTCCAACAGGGACTCAAGTGCGTCCAGCAGCTCGTCGGGTGTGCGCGCAATTGGGCCGAAGCCCTCTTCCAAGGGCAGGTCGAGCTCCCGATAGCCGTTGAGTCCGGCGCGGAACTCCTGTTCGTCGGGCAGGAAGTAAGCGATGGCGCGCTTGAGGTAGACGAAATCGAACACCCATGACGAGTAGTCTGTCACGAAGATGCGGTAGTCGCTCTCGTTGACGGCGTCGACCAGGTGGATGCGTTCGGCGGACAAGGCGGCGAAGTCGGTTTCGTACACGCGAAAGATGGGATGCAGCTTGATGTCGAGATGATAGTCGTGCTCTTCGAGCAGCGCGGTCAGCCGGGCATTGGAGAGCAGCAGTTCGACGGAGCGCCAGAACGACGATTGCCGGAAGGCGGCGGGTTTGGCTTCGAACGCGAGGCCGGGGGGTTGGGCGACGAGGCTTTTGCGCCACGAGGGGGCGAAAAGGATGCGGCGTTGGGATGGGGCGTCGAGGTCTATCGTGTCGTAGCGGGGCATGCCGCTGCGGATAAGCTGGCTGTTGGCGAAACCATATGACTGCGTCAGGTTCTTCTCCTCGAACCGGGTGGAAACCACCATGTAATCGATCAGCAGGCGATCTGCCGAGTATTTCCAGGGCATGTGGGCGTGCAGGACGCCGTGCTGCAGGTAGACGACATCGTAGCGGATAAGGTCGGCAAGCCCGCGCATGGTCTTCTGCGCGAACGGACACCAGTTGGGATGCTCGATGTAGGCGGCTACTATCCGGTCGGCCTCAAGGTGCAGGAGGCGGTGCTCCGGAGAGGCGAATCCTATGACGTGCGCGCGCTGATGTGGGGAGAGCTGCGCGTCGAAGGCGTCCGGATCGTCCTTCGTCACGTAGAAGCGCTCTATCCCGTCGTCCATTTCGCTGTCGTGGAGGAATTGGAGGAAGGCGTTGTCGGCTCCCACTCCGCTTCGGTCGTAATAGAGCCACAGCGGCCTTTTGCGTTTCGGGCGGACGGCGAGCGCGGCGCGCATGGCCAAGGCCTTCCGGTTCCGTTGGGCAACGGAGCGGGTGCAGCGCAGCCACCGGGCGGCTTTGGAGGTTGCGGACGGGCGGCGGGTTATCCTGATGCCGGGCAATGCGGCATCGGCCTTCACAAGGCAATCGCCGGCATCGAAGGCGAGGATGCCGTTTTCCGTGTCGAGGTTGGCTCTGGAGGAGAACGTGAGGCGCAAGGGCAGCTGACGGCCTTGCACGGACAGAGAGAGCGAGGCGACGGTGCTGCGGGAGAGGGAAACGGACGTCTCAAACCTCCAGAATCGGTTGGTGCGCGTGCGCCCTTCGTGGTAGTCGTGCGAAGTGGGGAGAAGCGGGACGTTGACGACGTCGCCGCCTACCGTGAGGAAGAGCGCGGGCGTTTCCGCATATTGGAAAAGGACCGAGCGGAGGATCCCCGTGATGTGCAGCTCTTCATCCGCAACACGCGTTTTGACGATGTCGGCTTCAACGCTGTTGCGGCACAGCAGCACGTGATTGCTTCGGCGAAGGACGAACCCTCCCTCCTGGAGCGTGCAGAGCAGGCCTTCCTGGGGTTTGAGGGAGGCCAGGTAGTGGCGATAGTGCTCGTCGCTGCGGGGGGAGGTGAATATCACATCGTCGCAGACGCGGCCCATCAGGGCGCGTATGCGGTCGATGGCATGTTGGAAGCGGTCGCTTTCGTAGTGGTACGGGAACAGGAGGTCCTGCCGAATCTTCCAATTCACCTCGTTGAGAAACGACGCTTGCAGGTAGAGGGGCGCTTCGTGGGGGTAAGCGGCGAACAGATCCTCCCAAAATCCGATGTTCTTCTCGAACTGGTAGAACGGGTGCATCTTGGTGGCGATGGCGCTGCCGGCGAGTTGACGGTAGCGGTAGGCGCCCGTTTTGCAGAAACCCACTTTGAGCTTTTTGAGCAAGATGGTGAGGAAGAACAGCTCGTCCTCGTGGATGAGGAGGTCTTCGCGGAAGCGGGGGAGGGACACATCGTTTTTCACCAGCACGTTGACGTTGGTCACCAGCGCGAAGGCGTTCTGGAGTTTCGTCAGGTCGTAGACGCCCGTTTCGGTGAGGACCTGCTCGCGCACATGGGGCCATTCGCGAGTCTCGTCGTAGAGCCTCATAGGGTAGGTGACGAGGTCGACCTCGTCGTAGCGCTCGTCGAAGAACGCGACGCAAGCCTCAAGCGTTTCAGGGAGCAGGGTGTCATCGCTGTCGAGGAAGGCGATATAGCGTCCCTCGGCTGCCTCGATGCCCGCATTGCGGGCGCTCCCCACGCCTCCGTTGGGCTTGTCGACGACCGTGATGCGATCGTCTTCGGCGGCGAGTTTGGCGCACGTAGCCAAGGTGTCGTCGGCGGAACCGTCGTTGACGAGGACGATCTGCAGCTGCTCGGGGGCGATGGTTTGCTGACGAAGGCTTTCGACGGCGGCGGGGATGGTGTCGGCGCTGTTGTGAGCGGGGATGACGACGCTGACGACAATGCTCGTATGGCTGTTCGGACTCAAATCGGTCCCTCTCCTTGTTTCGGGATTTCGCTGGTCGCCATTGTATCCTACGGTGCCAGAGCGTCGATGGGCACAATCTGAACACCCGCCTCCGTCACATGCGCCGGTGCGCCGTAAGCGACAAGAACGCATTTGGCAACCGGGGGCCTTTCCCCGTGCGCAACCATCTTTTTCTCAAGCGCGAGGATGTTTTTGACGCCTTCGGCGATGCCGGACGGCCCCATCTTGACTTCGAAAGCCGCCCAGTCGCCGTTTCTTTTCGCCACAATGGCGTCAACTTCAAGATCCGCCGCGTCATGGTAGTGATAGACTGCGGCGCCCATAGGGCGGGCGTATACTTTGAGGTCGTGTATCGCCAAGGACTCAAAGAGCAGGCCCAGGGTTTTAGGGTCGCGGACAAGCGAGGATTCGTTTGCGCCAAGCGCAGCGACGGCGAGCGATGGGTCTGCAAGATGACGCTTAGCGGAGCTTCTGAGCCTAACAGGCGATCTGAGCGCTGGGTTCCATGCGGGAACGTCGTCGATTACGTATACGCGAGCAAGGACGGATAAGTATTGGGAAACAGCGTTTCTTGCAAGCTGCCCGTCCATATCGGCGCTGATTGCCTTAATTCCCGCGAGAGTGGATTCGTTGCGGGCGAGCGAAGTCAAAAGCGCGCGTATCTTTGCCGGATCTCGCCTCACCCCGTCAATGCGCGATACGTCGGATTCAGCCACCGTGTTCACGTACTCGCTTGCCACCCTCATGGCCATGCGCGTTGGGAAGTTGACGGCGCTGGGCCAGCCGCCCCGGCATACCGCCTCGGCCACGGACGGCAATCCTGCCATGGAGCCGAGCGCCCCCCTGAATGTCTCGCCGGCGAACAGGCGCGATAGCGACACCTCCCCTGTGGAGCGCCCCATTTCGAAGAGGGTCATGGTGTCCATTCTCAATATGGCGAAACGGCCCGCTCCGCTGTGCATGGGCGTTTCGGAATCGTTCGGCGTGGTCGAGCCGGCAAGAACGAACTGCCCGGGCTTTTCCCGGCGGTCGCATTCGTAGCGAATCGCGTCCCAGAGCTTGGGCACTTCCTGCCATTCGTCCACAAGGCGCGGGGTTTTTCCGACAAGGGCTGTTGCGGGATCAGTGGTTGCCATGAGCCTGCCGGCGAAGTCGTTTGCTGGGTCGGTCATGGAGATTTCAGATTGAGAGAACTTGCGGCCGGTGGTGGTTTTGCCGCACCATTTTGGCCCGCGAAGAGCCACGGCGCCAAAGATTGAGAGGTCGTCCTCAAGCTCGGCATCCACAATGCGGTCAATGTATTGAGCCATGCGCAGCCCCTTAGGATCGGCTTTGCTTCAAGAATGTTGATTTTATCTCCACCTGGTGCGAAGTGCAAATTGCAAACGATTTGGAGTGCAAAATGCAAGAGATTTGGAGTGCAAGATGCAACCTAGGTCGATTGCGGGTTGATTGCTTTTCTTTTCAGCATAAGACGCAAGGCGTCGATCGGTTTCTGAAACATCTCGAACGACAAAACAACCGTGGTAAGGACCGCGAGAGAAACCCAGATGTACCCTCCTCCCGACACGGCGCCGTTCAGCAAGCTGGCTGGTATGCCGGCTGCCTGCAAAGCGTACACCACCGGGTAATGCCAGCTGTACGCGGCAAGGGTCCGTTGCCCCCATCGAGCCAGCACCTTCAACCTCAGCATCGAGAAAATGGAAATGAAAGAGGCGCACAGCATTGCGGCAACGCCGTACGCGAGCAATTGATGTGGCCAGCCGCAATTCTTTATAGGAACCGAGGCATAAGCGCTATGCGCCGTAAAAACGGTACGATAGGCGTAGACGCTATCGGTAAAGACAAAGCAGGCAAGCAAGAAAGCCAGCACGCTGCATGCCGAAACAACCACGCATGCGCGCCTCCGGAGAACGCGGAGCACCTTCTCCGGAGTCAAGGAAAACCCCGCCCAGTAGAAGGGGAAGAAGATGACGATCCTTCCGATCTCGAAAAGATCGAAATTGATGGTGTCGTACCGTATCGCCAGCCCCAGCGAGACAGCAATCGCAAAAACGGCAACCGCACTTCTTCCGGACAGGATCCAGCAGAGAGATTTCCATGCCGCCATGGCGAACATGAACCATGGGAGGCCCGAGGTTGCAAACAACGAAAACGATGCGTTCCGACCCAGCGCCATCCCCACAAACAAGTACAAGACCTGCAAAACGATGCCCCATGCAACGAAGAACACCACCGAATCCAAAGGAAACTTATCCCTGGCGTGATCGAAGAGTCCGGATAAGAATATGAACAGGGGCATATGAAAAGCGTAGATGAATACGAACATCGCCCGGTAGTTATCCGAGTACGCTACTCCCATGTCGATAAAATGACCCACTACCACCAAAAGCATGGCGAACCATTTCAGGGAGTCAATCGATTCGATTCGTGCCATTTGGAAATCTACCTTACCTATGCTTGGAAAGTATCTCTCATAGCGTTCCGTCTTCTATGCGTTGGCGAATTGAGCGATAGAGACGTTCGCGCTGCTTGAAGTCGTAGTGAAGGAAAAAACCGTCTGCTTCTCGATACTGCGTACTGGGCCGCACGCCTTCCAACACATTGGCCAACTCCATGCAGAGCTGCTCTCCGCTTGTGCAAAACGGGCCAAAGCCATCTTGCAGGGGGATGTCCACTTCGCGATAGCCATTTAAGCCAGAGGAGAAAAAGCCCTCGTCCGGAAGAAAATACAGGATCTTTCTCTTCAGATACACGAAGTCGTATACCCATGAGGAGTAGTCTGTGATAAACACCTCGTAATCCGAATCAATTGCAGAGTTGATGAGATGTATTCTCGGGTTGTCGAACTCAAAAAAGCGGGAATAGACTTTGAAGATGGGATGCAGCTTTATGTCTAGATGATAGTCATATGCATCAAGCATCTCTGCAAGCGTTTCTGAATTCAAAAACGTCGAAACCTCCTTCCACCATGCAGAATCAAGAAACACGTTGTCGATAGGCTCAAAATCAAGCTTTTGCGTTTGGTGGACGAGATATTTTCGCCATGATGGGGCGAATAGGATACGACGCTTCGGTTCTGCATCGGAGTCGATGAAGTCATACCGAGGCATTCCCGAGTCGATCAATGCTTCGCGGGGGAAAAGATAGTTTTGTTGGAAATTCGTCAGCTCGTAATTGGTCGAGACGACTTCGCCATCGATGAGCAACCTGTCGAAAGAATGCTTCCAGGGTTGATGGGCGTGCAGTACGCCATGCTGCAAATGAATGATTCCATAGCGGATAAGATCAGCAAAATAAGGATAAGACCTTTTATTGAAAGGGAGCCAGTTTTCTTCTTCGATGTAAGCAACAAGCAGCAAATCTGCCTGCAAGTGAAGAATTTTGTGTTTGTTTGAATCGAAGGAAACAATGTGCTTCTTGTATCGGCTTCCGAAAACTTCGGTCCACTTGCCTGCATCTAAAGATGTCACGTAATATCGTTCGATACCATCGTTTGTCTCGATGTCGTGCATGAATTGGAAAAATGCATTGTCCTTGCCAACCGCACCCCTGTCGTAATACAGCCACAGTGATTTCGTCCTTGCGGGCAGAAGGGCCATTGCGCGTCTGATGAGGTACGCTTTTGCGTTGTGTCGCTTTGCTATGAGGTCGGATTCCGTCCTGGACTCTTTTGCCTTTCGCGGATTATTTGGGTCAATAGACATATACCCCGATGCATCAACCGAAATGACGCAATTGTTGACCGCGTAACTCCAACGCTTCAGTTTTCCAGAGAAAATCGCTTTATCGGAAAAGCAGTATGCGACAGGCAGCGTTGCTCCGCTCAACTCCACCTCGAGGCAGAAAACGCTTTCTTCGAACAAGGGGATCCTGATGTCGAATCCCCAAAATATATTTGTTTTGGTCTTCGATCGATGGAGGCTCCAGCTGGATTCAAACAGCGGACACTCCAGTCGCTCTTCTCCGTAACTCCGCATTTTGCCAAGAAACAATCTCGGCTTTTCCTCGCATATTGAGAATACGGGCGATTTAAGGAATCCCGTCATTCGCCATTCTTTCCCATGCGCGCCTGTTTTGAGAATATACGCTTCGATCTTTTTCTGGTAATGCAGCACTACGTTGTTGCAAGAAACTGAGAGCCCTGTGGACGAAACGGAAAACGAGAGTTGGGACGGTTTGCGGGTTC
The DNA here is from genome assembly GCF_965361815.1 of Rubneribacter sp. Lineage (NCBI taxonomy): Bacteria > Bacillati > Actinomycetota > Coriobacteriia > Eggerthellales > Eggerthellaceae > Rubneribacter > Rubneribacter sp. The sequence continues at coordinate 38,727 of NZ_CBDTNW010000152.1, read as the reverse complement.
GCAAGAAGAAGATCTTATGGTATATATCGGTGTTGTCTGCTTTCATAATCACATCTAGGTCGATGCGGTTGAGAAGTTGCAGGATCCGATCACGTGCCTGTTCGAACTCTTCTTTGGGGTAGTGGTAAGGGAAAAGCGCGTCCTCTCTCAATTTCCATGCAAGTTCGTTGAAATAACTGGCTTGCAAATACTTGGGTACGTTTGACGGGTACGCGTTGAAAAGATTCTCCCACATGCGGATATTAGGCTCGAACTGATAGTAGGGGTGCATTTTCGTTCGCGCAGCGCTATCTGCTCGATATTTGTAGTAATAGGCGCCCTCGTTTATGTAGCCAAGTTTTTCCTTCTGCAAAACTATCTGCATGATGAAAAGCTCGTCCTCATGCACGAATAGAGCTTCGTCGAATCTGTGCTCCCCATCATTTTTAATGAGAATGCTCATCATCGTAACCAAAGCGTACGCGTTTTTAAGGAGCGAAACATCGTAGACGCCTGTACGCTTCAGCACCTTCGAGCTAACATGCTTTGTCTGCGTGTCGTTTTTTGTAATTATGAGTGGACATACAACTATGTCTATTTCGCTTCTATTTTTGTCGAAAAACAGAGTCGCCGCCTCTAAGGTCGTTGGAGCGAGGGTGTCGTCCCCATCCAAAAACGCAAGGTACTTTCCTTTCGCGATGTCCATGCCCGCATTACGCGCTGCGCTTACGCCGGAATTTTCCTGATGCAAAACAACGACATTGCTGTTTTGCGAGCCGTATTCTTCGCATATGCTGGCAGTGCCGTCTGTTGAGCCGTCATTGACTAGCACTATCTCCATTTCGGATGAGTCTATGGTTTGGTGCAGAAGACTCTCGATTGATTCGCGCATGGTGTTTTCCGCATTGTGCAGCGGCATAATCACGCTCACTGCTGGCTGATAGCTCATGCAAACCCCTCAGTATCTTTTTGAACCGTTTTGGCAGCAGACTGCCCCTTCCCATAACGCCCGCTATGGGAAGAGAGGGGATACTGCATGAGCAGGAAAGCCGTCGATTGGACGACTAGAACGCGGGAATCAAAAAGCAGGAGGATAGATATGACTTCATATTCTTTGTATTTGGAGGCAAAGGGGTTCTCCCAAAACACTGTCGATTCGTACATGTACGCGGTCAGCCAGTTCGAGCAACGCGTCTCGCGGATAGACGACCGAGCGCTGTTGGAGCACAAGGAATGGCTGATGGCGTCGTTCTCGGCAAGGACCGCGAACGCCCGGATAGCCGCTCTCAACGCTTACCTCGACTTTGTTGGCTATAAAGGGTTGCGCCTCAAGGGAGTTCGCATTCAGCAGAAACCCTATTTGGAAAACGTGGTCAGCAACGAGGAATATCGTACTATCGTCCAAGGCCTCCGCGAAGACGAAAACCTTTTCTGGTTCGTGCTGATTCGATTCATGGCATGCACGGGTGCCCGAGTGAGCGAACTACGCCAGATAACGATCGAGCAAGTTGAACAAGGGCATTCTGATTTGATTACTAAAGGAAGCAAGCTCCGGAGAATCTACATCGCAAAACCCATCCAATCCGAGGCTCTGCATTGGTGCGAACTCGAATGCAGGGAGGGGGGCGCTTTGTTTGCTGGCGACGATGGGGCGGTCATCTCGTCGCGAGGGATAGCGTTGGGATTGAAACGCATCGCGAAGCGATATGGCGTGCGAGAGGAAGTCGTGTACCCCCATTCGTTTCGCCACCTGTTCGCGAAGAACTTTATTGCGAGGAACCCCGACATTGCCCTGCTCTCCGACTTAATGGGGCATGAGAGCATAGAAACCACGAGAGTCTATCTCAGGATGACGGCGCAGGAACAGCGCGACGCCGTGAACGCGGTGGTTGTTTGGTGACGGAGAACGTTGCAACCGATGTCGAGAATCGCTGCCGTCGCCATTGGCACCACGAGATGCACAAACGCGCCATTCATGCAAGCAAAGGGGGGTGGATGTTGCTAAAATGAAGAAGTTCGTCCCCTTCCCATAGCGGGCGTTATGGGAAGAGATGTCCATGGTCGCAAATGCCGAGCGAGAGGAAAACCTTTCACGCCATTGAACGAAGAGGGTGCCTTGGAGAGGGTGGAAATGGATCGCCAACCGTTAGCTAGCGTCGTGGTTCCCGTGTACAACAAAAGCGATTCCCTAGAAAGATGCGTCGAATCTGTTGCTTGTCAGATGGAAGATGTTTCGCGCATCGAGGTTGTTTTGGTGAACGACGGATCGACGGATGACAGTTTGACAATATGTCGCTCCCTCGAAATGCGCTATTCTTTCGTAAAGGTATTGAATCAAAGTAACCAGGGGGTATCGGCAGCCCGAAATACCGCATTGCGGTATGCTACCGGTAAATACATATTGTTCCTAGATGCCGATGATTATTTAGAAAATGGCTCCCTGAAAGCCTTGATTGATTTTTTCGATTCTTACCAATCAGAAATCGATGTGGTGGCCTATGACATTAGCTATTTTGACTCACTGACAGGGACGCAGCATGGACATGGGAGGAATCGTTGGTTAAAAAGAAGCGGAGTGTATGATCTTGCTTTTTGCCCTTACGTGGCCCAGACCACAATGAACATCTGCATCAAGAATAACCAACAAGGCAATGTGTTGTTTGATCAATCCCTTAAAATGGGAGAAGATCAGCTTTTTATCACGACACTGCTTGCAAAAAAAGCAAAGATAGGATTCTGCAAAGAGGCCACGTATGTTTACGTGAAAGATGGATCGAATACTTCAAAGATCGGCAACAACCCTCTATACGCCTATTGTGACATGCTGCGTCTTTTTTCCTCGCTACTATCTTTGGCGGAGCAAAATTCGAGAATGGCAAGTTATGCATATCAGATGCTGCTATACAATCTCGATTGGCGCATAAGGGGAAATTGCCTTTTCCCGATACACTACCGTGGCGATAAAAGAATTCAGGAGGAAAAGCAACTCGACCGCATGCTAGAGCGCATTCCGTCATTGGAGATATGTAGCTCTCCGTATCTAAATGAGTACCATAAAGGGTATTTTCTCTCTCGTTTGAAGCGAGCGGAGAAGGGAATATTGCCAGTATATTCCATCAACGGAGCTTCTCTTGCCTTAAAAGATGGGACATTTTGGAAAGCGACCCCTCCCAAAATTATCATTTCTCGCTGCTACTGCGACAACGGAACTGTAGAGTTGCGTGGAAGAATCGTCTGCCCTGTTTTCATTTTTGACGTTGAGCCGAAACTCGTAATTTCAAGTGAGACGGCCGTACGCTGTATACCGGTTTCTGAATCTTCTTTTGATTATGTTTTGGCTCGTCATAAGACAGCGCAATCCTACACATATGAAACTTTGTTAGACCTTGACGATCAAAGGTCGTCATCCACGTTTTCCTTTTCGATAGACCTAGGAACTCGTCAGGTATTCTTCCCCCTTATTGAACTTTCTCCAAAACGTCACAATGGATGCAGAATAGAAAATACTATTCTGTTCGATAACTACAAAATTGAGGTAAAAGGCGCAAAAGTCATTGCGAGCATTTTACGAAAAAGAGAAAAACGTGCTGTCTTGTGCGACTTTTGGCGTCGGGATAGACGCCAATTTGAAAAGAGAGTTGCCCTGCGTTTATTTGCGGCCTGTCATCGCAATCGAAGAATTTGGGTCTACTCAGATCTACCCTCTTCTCCCGCAGAGGGCAACGCCCTTCTTCAAATTCTGCACGATCTGAAGGAGAATGATGGCGTAGATCGCTATTATGTAAGCAACTACGAAACAGAATTAATCAGCAAATACCCGATACTGTCCGGAAGAGTGCTTCGTTGCGAATCAAACAAACATGTATATTGCGCTTTGAATGCCGAGGTTGTACTTGCATCTTATCTAGAGAGTTTTACTTTTCGGCCAGTAAGCCAAACTACTTTCGACAACCTCGGCGATTTAGTTAAGTGTCGTCATTATATTTATCTTCAGCACGGCATACTTCACGCCCATATGCCTTGGTATTGCTCGTATGATCGCATTTTGTTTGACAAAGAAGTGGTTTCTACCCAATTCGAAATCGACAATCTTACAAAAAACTACTTGTTCCCCCTCTCTGCCCTGATTCCCTCCGGTGCGCCCCGGCTGGACAAGCTGCTTAAATCCCCGGTGCGAAAAACCAAGCATAAGGTGTTGTATGCGCCATCATGGCGAGGGTATCTCGTATCGGGTAAAGCATCCAAAAGAGAAGCTTTGACTGGGTCATTTGCTTCATCGTCATTCTATATCGGTCTGAAGGATTTTGTGAATGGACTGCATGATGAAGGAGTGTTGGAGGAAAGCGGCTATTCCCTCGATATTAAGATGCATCCAAATTTTGAATGCTATGAAAATTTATTAGATTTCTGTTACCCTGAAGTTAACATAGTGCATGGAGACATTGAGGAATCAGACTATGCAATTATGGTGACTGACTTCTCTTCTTATGTGTACGACTTTGTTTACTCAGGGTCAAAAATTCTGTATTACGTTCCCGATCAACAGGAATTCGATGCGGGCGTTAATCAGTACTCAGAACTCGACTTGCCTTTTGATAACGGATTTGGGCCACACTGCACATCTGCCGCAGAGGCCATTGTGGAATTGCGACGCCTTATCGCCTTGGACTTAGCTGGTCGGGATGATCCAAAGTACGTCAAAAGGAAAGAGGGATTTTTTCTTCACTCTGACGGAATGAACGCGGATCGTCTCTATAAAGAAGTAAAGAAATTAACGTTATCTTCCCAATAAAAAATCGGTCAAATCTGTAAGCAGGCAAGGAGGCTAAGTGATTGGTTTCATATGCTGATAATGTGAGTTTGGGATGGCCGTGCCGCCATGAGGGCGTTTTATGTGACGAGGTCGGATGCATTGCATAGACAGTGTTGGTTTAATATATGAATTAGTTGCTTTCTTTTTTAGTTCGACGTTCCTTCTTTTGCTTCTTCTGTTTTATCTGGCCCTTTATTTCCTTGACTCTGAATGCGGTTGCGTCCGACTTTTGCCTTGTGCCATCTACTCTCCTTGCGAAGCTCTGGGCGATCTCATTGAGGCTTGCGGGTGGTCATATGGCCCGAGGTGAAGCTGTAATGAAAGCAAACGTCGCACAAGGCTTATTCAACATTGAAACCGTTGGTATGCCGGACTCGAAAAAGAAAGGAATTGACCGTGGAGACCGTTGCTGAGGGCAGTCTGTTGCGTGATTTGAAGGACAATCGTTTTATCGGGGAATTGCCGGAGCTGATCAACTCAAGAATATCTTTTAAAGGAACGGGCAACATCTTTTTTTGCGAGAAGGGGGTCGTTCTTAGAGATTCAAAGCTGCTTTTCAACGGTTCCGATTCGCTTATTTGCCTCTCGGGCAGTCGTCATGCGTATAAGCTTGATGTGGCTATATACAGCTCAAGCGTGTTCGCTATAGGCGAGGGATGCTATATCAACGGCGTTCTGCACGCGATTCCGTCGGAACGATGCAACATCGTGATTGGCAAAGGGGGGTTGCTGTCGTTTGGCATTTGGATGCGAACGGCTGATCCGCATCTTGTCTATGATGCCGATTCGAAAGGAAGGATAAATCAAAGCAAGGATGTTATGATTGGCGACCATGTATGGATCGGGCAGTCTTCAATCATTCTTAAAGGTAGCCAGATCGGTTCTGGAAGCATTGTCGGAGCGGGGTCGATTGTTGCCGGGAAGCGCATTCCCTCCAATACGAGTTGGGGAGGAAATCCGGCAAAAATGATTAAAGAAAATGTCATATGGGATGGCAGGTGCGTCCATGCGTTTTCCGAGTGCGATTCAGCCCGTTACGAAACATGCCCCGATGAGTCTTTTGAGAGTTTTGATTTTAGGAAAACAACTAATGGAGAAGGGTTGAGCGAATTATCAAGGCAGCTGCATCAGCTCAATACTCCGAAGGAGAAACTTGCTCTCTTGCAAAAAACGATCGTTTCCGATTGCCGGAAGGATCGTTTTGCCATTGTCGATAAAAGTTGTAGTGTTGATGCCGCCCGCCCCGTTCCGCATTGGTTCGGCCAATGCGTTAGGAGGCTCTTCTCTGGCAACGGATAGTTGCCAGTATTGCGCGGATTGAGATTATCGACTTTGCGATTCGGTAATCTGCGGTCGCAGAAAGACGCGCATCGGTGCTGCGTGTGGTTTTGCCGGATCCGAATGGGTTTGGAAGGGGGATTGCTGGATTTCTGCTGCGGAGGTTTGCCGGGCATATCGACGAGGAGTCGGCTGCGAGGACTCTTCCTTCCAAGCGTCTTTTATTCAGAAGCGCTGGTTCGCGGCTTCTTTGCGGGCGTTGTGGGGTATAGTGTCAGGTGATCATGCGGGCGGTTTGGCTATGCGGTGATGCTGATCGACGTCAGTGGGAGGAGCCGTGCAGGTGACGAGAAAATACCCGGTGGGCGTGCAGGTGTTCGAGGACATCCGGAAGCGCAACCTGATGTATGTGGATAAGACCCGCTACGTCTACGACCTGACGCACCTGGGCGGCAGGTACGTGTTTCTTTCCCGTCCGAGGCGTTTTGGCAAGACCCTGCTCGTGTCCACCATGGAGGCGTACTTCCAGGGCCGTCGGGAGTTGTTCGAGGATTTGGCGATAGAAGGGTTGGAAACTGAATGGCGGGAGCACCCCGTGCTGCGCTTCGATTTAAGCACGGTGAAGGCGTCCAACCTTGAAACGCTTGAACAGAATTTGGACAGGGTGCTCCGCCGTCTCGAAGAGACGTGGGGGCGCGACGAAGCCGACGAAGGGCTTTCTCCGCGCATAGAAGGGCTCATCACCCGCGCTCACGAACAGACTGGCGAGCAGGCGGTTGTGCTTATAGACGAATACGATGCCCCGCTGCTCAACGTCGTACACGATCCGAAGCGCTTGTCGGCATTCCGCGAGGTGATGCGCGAGTTCTACTCGCCCCTGAAGGCTATGGAGCCGCACCTGCGCTTCGTGTTCCTCACCGGCATCACCAAGTTCAGCCAGCTTTCGGTGTTCAGCGAGCTCAACAACTTGCAAAACGTAAGTATGCTGCCTGCCTTCGCTGGCGTTTGCGGTATCACTGTCGAGGAGCTTGAGGGTCCCCTGGCGCCCGATGTGGCTCTGCTCGCCGAGCGCATGGGCGTGTCCGAGGAGGAGTGTCAAGCTGCCCTCAAGGCTAAATACGACGGTTACCGTTTCTGCGATGGGTCGCCGGATATCTACAACCCCTACAGCCTGGTCAACGCTTTGCAAAATGGACGCATAGGCCCCTATTGGTTCTCCTCGGGCACGCCCTCCTCGCTTGTGCGCATGCTCAAGGCGAGTGACTTCAATATCCCTGAGCTGGAAGGTGTGGAGGCGCTTGCGGCTACTTTCGATGCTCCCACTGAGGGTGCGACCTCTCTCGTGCCCTTCATGTACCAGGCTGGCTACCTCACCATTAAAAGCTACGACGCCGACTTTGACACCTACACGCTGGGCATCCCCAACGAGGAGGTTCGCGAGGGTCTCTATCAAGCCCTGCTGCCCGCCTACGCGCCGGCGCCCGACCTGGAGCGCGACGCTTTCGCGGTTGGCTTTGCCCGCGCCGTGCGTTCCGACGACATAGACGCCGCCCTGCGCCGCTTGCGCTCCTTCCTGGCTGCGATCCCCTACGACATGGCCCCCAAGTGCGAGAAGGATTTCCAGACGGTGCTCTTCCTGGCGTTCAAGGTGGCTGGCATACGCGTGTCCTCGGAGGTGCGCACCTCGGTCGGGCGGGTGGACCTGGTGGCGGAAAGCGCAAGCGCCGTCTACGTGATGGAGCTCAAATACGGCGGCACGGCCGAGGAGGCGCTCGCCCAGATCGACTCCAAGGGCTACTGCGTGCCCTGGGAGGCGGACGGCAGGCGCGTGGTGAAGGTGGGCGCGAGCTTCGACCCCGAGCAGCGCACGGTTGCCGAGGGCTGGATCGTCCAAGAGGCGTGAGGGTTGTCGGCATGGGTCCTGCGGGCAGAGGGTTGTGAGAAGATGTGCGCAGTCGGCGTGTACACGGGGAAGGGGGCGGCCACCAAGGCGGCGGTCGCATGCGCCCGCGCGGTTTTGGGCGGGCTGTACCGGGTATTTTGCCTGATTCCTCGCCGTGACGAGGTGCTGCTCTTCTCGCGTCAGGCGAACGAGCCCTCCCGGGATTTCGTGGTTGTGGGGGAGCACCTGGCCGAACGCGGGTTGTCGCCCGTGTTCATGACCAAGAAGCTCTCGGCGCGTTCGTTCGCTTCTTATCTGGCGTTCGCCGTTCGCGAGGTCTACCACTTGGCGCGTTGCCGCGCGTGCGTGCTTGACCGGTACGATCCTATTGTGTCTCTGCTCGATCTGCGTTGCGAGGCGGGGTCTGAAAGCACGTCCTCGGGCGCGAGCGTTGCCGGGTCGCATGGTTTGCCCCTGTTCGACGAGTTTCCTTCCGAGCCGGTGGTCGTGCAGATGTGGCATGCGCTCGGCGCGTTCAAGAAGTTCGGCTATCAGTCGCTTGGGACGCCCGAGAGCCACCCGGTGGACACTGCGCGCATATTCCGCATCCATCGCAACTGCTCGTGGGTGCTGTGCTCGGGCGAGGGCGCCCGGCTAGCGTTCGCCGAAGCGTTCAACGTGCCGGCATCTCGGGTGAGGGCGTTGCCACGTCCTGAGTATTTCCACTTGCGGGAGGTGGCAGCCGGGCGCCGGGCGGACGGCGCTCGGCGTTCCGGTAAGCCTCGCGTCCTGTTCGCCCCCACGCTTCGGAAAAACCCCGGCTCGGCGCATCCCCTGCGCGATCTGCGCGCTTCCGAGGTGTGGCGCGCGTTGGAGCCGCTCGCCGAGGTGGTCTGGTCGCTTCATCCTCTTGAGGAGAGGGGCACGGCCGCTGCGGACGTGAGCGCCGATCTGCTGGAGGCGGATTACGTGGTGACGGACTATTCGTCTGTTGCGTACGAAGCGTATTTGCTGGGTGTCCGCGTGCTGTTCTACGTTCCCGATTTGGAGGAGTACCGAGTCTCTCCCGGCCTGAACTCCGACCCGGGAACGCTCTGCCCTAACCTATGCTTCCAGGAGGGGCGCGAGTTGGTTGTGGCTTTGGAGGGGTTTCTGTCGGGAGAGCGTGCGTATCCGGCCGAACAGTTGGATACCTTCGCGTCTCCTGCCTTCGACGGAGGAGAGTTCGAACCCTCCTGCATCGCCGATTTCGTATGCGGCTGCGTTCGCCGCGCTTGAGCGTTTGGGCCTCGGCCGAGGCTGCGGCGCGATGCGCGGTGCGGCTGCGGGTTGCCGCCTGTTCGTCCGATGGGGTTTTCTCGTATGGGCGGTGCGCGTGCTATGATGGCTGGCGTCTTATTCCCTTGATCCGAAAGGAAGCGGTTTGAATCCCGGCAACCGGCAGCGTCCCCGATCCGGGCGCGGAGCGCATGTGCGCGGTGCGGTGCCCGTGCGCGCGCAGGCGCCTAACGCCGCGTCCCGCCGCCGCGTCCCGCCGCCGCGCCCGAACGCCCGACAGCTTTATCCGGAGCGCGTCAAGCAGCGCAAGCGGACGCGTTTGCTCAAGCGGGTCGGCGCGGTCGCCCTCGCCCTCGTTCTTGCCCTTGCGGGCGTTGGGGCGGGGTACGCCTTGTGGTACTCGGCGGCCCTTGACGGCGCCTTGTCCATGGGCGGCGACCAAGACGCCTCGGTGGAGTCGGCGCTTGTGCCCGCGAAGGCGGGGGAGCCGTTCTACATGCTGGTCCTGGGCTCTGACTCGCGCGAAGGGTCGGGCACGTCGAACAAGGCGGCGGAATCCGGCGACAACCAGCGATCGGACGTGATCATACTGCTGCGCGTGGATGCGGCGAGCAAGCAGGTGACCATGGTGTCCGTTCCCCGCGACACGCCGTTGCGACTGGAGGACGGGAGCCTGGTGAAGATCAACGAGGCGTACAACATCGGTGGCGCCGAGCACTCCATCCGCGCCGTCTCCGAGTTGACCGGCGTTCCCATATCCCATTATGCCGAGGTCCATTTTTCGGAGCTTCAGCAGATTGTGGACGCGCTGGGCGGTGTGACGGTGGATGTGGACGTGGAGCTGTCCTACCAGGATGCGCTCACGGGGGAGACCGTCACCGTGGAGCCGGGCACCCAGACGCTCACAGGGCAGCAGGCGCAGATATTCGCCCGCGCCCGACACGAGTACCAAACCGATCAGGATGCGCACAGGCAGAACAATGTGCGGTCGCTGGCGGCGGCCATCGTGGAGGCGGTGCTGGCCAAGCCTGTCACCGAGCTGCCGGGCACGGTTTTGGACCTTGCGGGGTACGTGGGCACGGACTTGCGGACGGCCGACATCGTGTCTTTGGCTCTCGGGTTCGCCGGTGGGTCGGGCGGCATGATCATGTACAGCTGCACCGGTCCGTCGGACGGAGCCATCAACGAGGAGGCCGGCGGCCTGTGGATGTGCTACGAGGACCCCGAGGGCTGGGCGCGGCTCATGGCCGCAGTGGATGCCGGAGAGGACCCTGGGAACATCGACGCGGGTTCGTAGCCGTTGCGGCCGAGCCTGCTGCCATGCAACGCGTATCCGCAGTCGAGGCCGAAGCGCCTCCGCTGCATTCTTCGAAAGGAGCCGAACCGCTATGAAGTTGATGAGAAAGACCGCCGCGCTGTGCGCATGCGTCGCGCTCGCCGTTTCCCTGACCGGATGCCAGCAGGAGGCGAGAGAGGCCGAACCCACCGATGTGCAGGCGATGGAGGAGATGCAGGATTCGGACGCGAAGGGTCCGTTCTACGTGCTGGTAGTTGGCAACGATTCGCGCACGGGCACGACCGAGATCGGGAAAGCCGAGTACGCGGACGGCACGGGCAGATCCGACACCGCGATGCTCGTGCGCGTGGACCCCGTCACCTACCAGGTGGCGATCGTGTCCATTCCTCGCGACACCGCTACGCCCTACAACGGGGCCACGGTGAAGTTCAACGAGGTGTACCGCCAAGGGGGCATCGAGGCTACGATGCAGGCGGTCAAGGATCTGACGGGGGTGTCTCCGCAGTACTACCTTGACATGGGGTTCGTTGAGTTCGAGCAGTTCGTCAACGACCTGGGCGGTGTGACGGCCAACGTGCCTATAGACATGTCCCTGGTCGACATCGTCTCGGGCGGCAGCGTCTCCCTTTCCGCCGGCTCTCAGGATCTTGACGGGGCCAGCGCGCTTGTCCTTGCCCGCTCGCGCAAGCAGTACGCCGACGAGCAGGACGCCTGCCGCCAGATCCAGGACCGCCAGCTGGTGGAGGCCGCCATACGCAAGGTCATCGCCGATCCGGCCAACGCCGCCGCGCATGCCCAGACGCTCCTTTCCAACGCCGACACGAACTGGGCGGCCGACGACCTGGTTGCGACCGTCGCCGACTTCGTGGACAACGGCGACAAGGTGAGCTTCGTCTCGGGCACAGGCCCCTACGCCGGGGATGTGGACGCGGAAACGCAGCTGTGGCTCACGACGCGCGACGAGGCCACCTGGAAGCAGGTCATCGCCACCGTGGAGGCGGGGGGCGACCCGACGTCGGTGGTGCCGCTGCCGGATATCGTTCCTGCGGAGTAGCGTTGCCTGCCAGGGTTGGGCTTTCGCTGCCGTTTGCGGACTAGCCGGCGGCTCGAAGTTTCGATCCGGCCTGTTTCCTCAACGAGGCTCCGGCTTCGCCTCGGCATCGGTTTGTCGCTTCTGCCCTATTCGGGCGGGGTGTGTCGATTCGCGCCTCCGCTCCGGCTGTTGTGGGGTATAGTGTGAGGCGATCGTGCAATCGTTCGGGCTATGCGGCGATGCGATGTGGCATCAGGCAGGAGGAGCCATGCAGGCGGCGAAGAGGTACCCGGTGGGGCGGCAGGTGTTCTCGGAGGTCCGCGAGGGCGGGTTCTTCTACGCGGACAAGACCCGCTACGTCTACGACCTGGCGCATCTGGGCGGCAAGTACGTGTTCCTCTCGCGCCCGAGGCGCTTCGGCAAGACGCTGCTCGTGTCCACCATGGAGGCGTATTTCCAAGGCCGCCGGGAGCTGTTCGAGGGCCTGGCGGCGGCGGAGCTGGAGGGCGAGTGGCGCGAGCACCCCGTGCTGCGGTTCGATCTGAGCACGGTGAAGGCGTCCGACCTCGAGACGCTCAGGCAGGATCTGGACAGGGTGCTTCGTCGCCTTGAGGAGGTCTGGGGCCGCGATGAGGCCGACGCGGGGGTTTCCCCCCGCGTCGAGGGACTCATCGTCCGCGCTCATGAGCGAACCGGCGAGCAGGCGGTCGTGCTCGTGGATGAGTATGACGCTCCGCTGCTCAACGTGGTACACGACCCGGAGCGCCTGCTGGCGTTTCGCGAGGTGATGCGCGAGTTCTACTCGCCCATGAAGGCCATGGAGCCGCACCTGCGCTTCGTGTTCCTCACCGGCATCACCAAGTTCAGCCAGCTGTCGGTGTTCAGCGAGCTCAACAACATCAAGAACGTGAGCATGCTGCCCGCCTTTGCCGGCGTTTGCGGCATCACCTCAGAGGAGCTTGAGGGTCCCCTGGCGCCCGACGTGGTGCTGCTCGCCGAGCGCATGGGGGTGTCCGAGGAGGAGTGCCGCGCCGCCCTCAAGGCCAAGTACGACGGCTACCGCTTCTGCGCGGGTTCGCCCCATGTCTACAACCCCTACAGCCTGGTGAACGCGTTTGAGGACGGCCGCATGGACTCCTATTGGTTCGGGTCGGGCACGCCCTCGTCGCTTGTGCGCATGCTCAAATCGAGCGACTTCGACATCCCCGAGCTGGAGGGTGTGGAGGCGTTCGCCTACGACTTCGACGCCCCCACCGAGGGCATGGCCACCCTCGTGCCCTTCATGTATCAGGCGGGCTACCTCACCATCAAGGGCTACGACCCCCTGGCCGACGTTTACACGCTTGGCATCCCCAACGAGGAGGTGCGCGAGGGCCTCTACGGCGCCTTGCTGCCCGCCTACGCCCCCACCGGGTCCGTTGAACGGACGGGCTTCCTTGCCGGCTTCGTCAGGGCGGTTTACCGCGACGACGATATGGACGCCGCCTTGCGCTGCCTGCGTTCCTTCTTGGCCGCGATCCCCTACGACATGGCCCCCAAGTGCGAGAAGGACTTTCAGACGGTGCTCTTCCTGGCGTTCAGCCTGGTGGGGGCACGCATCCGCTCCGAGGTGCGCACCTCGGCCGGCCGGGTGGACCTGGTGGTGGAGAGCGCAAGTGCCGTTTACGTGATGGAACTCAAGTATGGCGGCACCGCCGAGGAGGCGCTTGCCCAGATCGACTCCAAAGGCTACTGCGTGCCCTGGGAGTCGAACGGCAAGCGCGTGGTGAAAGTGGGCGTAAGCTTCGATCCCGAGCGACGCACCATCGACGAGAACTGGATCATCCAAGGGGCGTGAGGTTCGCAGGCGAAGGGCTGCCGTTTGCTCTCATCTGCGGTAAAGTGCAAATTGCACATGATTTGGAGTGCAAAATGCACGCGATTCGGAGTGCAAAATGCAAGAGAGTTGGAGTGCCGGCCGCCTGCAAAGACCTAGGGAGCGAGAGCTGTAATAGGGACGACATACACCCCGTTTTTAGTGTGCTTTGGGAAAATACAGAACATTTTTTGGGAAAATATCGATCTTTTTAAAAAAGGTTGATTGCGGAATGCACGCGAATCCTTTGAAGCCCCCTAAGCTCTCGAAGCCCTCGGAACCCTTGGCCGGCCCTGGACCAATGACGGGGACGATCCACAGGCGTCGCATACGCGCCGCCTGTGCGGCTGCGGGCGTTACGCGCGGCCCTCGCGAGCGGCCTTTTTCTCCCAAAACGCCGCCAACCGGGCCCACGTGGCGGCAAGGCCGATGTTCCTCAGGTTGTAGCACCCCTGCTTGACCAGGCTCCAGGAATAGGGCAGGGGGTTCACGCGGGGCGTGGGCAGGCCGAGCACGTCGGCGTAGAGGCGCTTGGCGCCGGGGGAGATCTCGGGGTCGCTCAGCACCAGGTTGCGGTCCATGCGCTCGAACATGCGCCGCGCGGCTTCCCGCACGTCCTCGCGCTCGACGCCCACCACCTCGATGACGCCGCTCAGGTAGGTGAACCCGCGGCTGTTGTGGGCGCGCAGGATGGCCTCGTCCCTCATTCCCAGGCGTTCGAGGACGTCCATCATGTCGTGCCAGCGATCAAAGGGCAAAAGGGTGCTGCCGAGGGCGAAGGAGCGGGACTTCTCGGGCGTCTCCTCGCGGTAGCAGTAGTAGGGCGTGTCCAAATACGCTATCCGCTGCGCCTGGCACAGCGTTTCCACCAGGAAGGGATTGTCCGCCCAGCCGGCGCCGGGGATCTCGCGGAAGCGGATGCCGCGCTCGTCCAAAAAGCCCTTGCGGTAGAGGGCCGACCATATGGAGGGGTGGTGCGTGAGCAGATGCGCCGCGTCCCCGATGGCAAACGGCTGGCGCGGCGGCCTCACGCGGCTGCGGTAGCTGCAGTTGAGCTTGCGCTGCTGGGGCGTGTCGGGCATCCAGATGCGCCAGTACGGGGTCTTCACGATGTCGAGCGGTTCGGAGAACCCCTCCGCGAAGGCCAGCATGTCGGCGTACATGCCCGGCTCCACCCAGTCGTCCGGCTCCACGACGGCCACCCAGGCGCCGGTCGCCTCGCGCAGCCCGCGGTTGCAGGTGGCGCCGTAGCCTTCGTTGCGCTTGTCGATGACGCGCACGCGCCCGTCGCGCGCCTCGTACTCCCGCATGATGGGAAGCGAGCCGTCGGTGCTGCCGTCGTTGAGGCACAAGACCTCCAGGTGGGGATGGGTCTGCGCCAGGATGCTGTCCAGGCACTGCCGCAGGTACGGCTCCGCGTTGTAAATGGGGACGATGACGGAAACCAGCTGGTTGCGTGCGGGCATGTCGCCTTGCTCCTTCTTCGCGTCGTGCAGTCCGTCCATGATACCACGAAGGAAAGCGCCCGCCGCGTTTCGCTCCTACGCCTCCATTTCGCGCAGCGCCTCGCACACCTGATGGTAGGCGCGCCGGGCACGGGGCAGGAGGTCCTGCGCGGATTCCAGATCGCCCTCGCGAAGCGCGTCGTTCAAGGCGCAGCATGCCCCGTACAGCTCGTCGAACGAGAGGTTTCCGGCCACGCCCTTGAGCGAATGGGCGGCTGCCTGGGCGGCCGAGGCGTCCGCGCGCGCAAGCGCCGCCTCCAACTCCCCGAAGTGGGCGTCATCCAGGAATTTCAGAGCCAATCGGCGAAACAGGGCCTCGTTTCCGCCGAACCTCTCCAGCGCCTCCTCGCGGTTGATGACGGCTCCCGCCGATGCCTTGGCTTGCGTGCCCATGCCCGTCGCTCCTTTCGTCGTCGCGGTTCGCCTCCCAGATAGGGTGAACAGTATACTGCGCGCAGCGCTTTGAGAAGCATCGCGATCAAACTTTGTCATGCGAACGTTGACCGCGCCCTCGCAAGGTCACGGGGGCGGCTCCTTGCCGCCTTCCTCCACGAACACCCCTTCCTGCTTGAACACCGCGGAGAAGGTTTTGAAGAATATCTTCACGTCCAAGGGGAAGCTGACGTTGCGGACGTAGTCCACGTCGAGCGCCAGGCGGTCGTGCCAGGGAAGCGAGTTGCGCCCGTACACGGCCGCGTAACCGGTGATGCCGGGCTTCACCGTGAGCTTGAGGTGCTCGTCGCCTTGGTAAAGCTCCGTTTCGCGCCGCAGGTCGGGGCGGGGGCCCACCACGCTCATGTCGCCTTTGAGCACGTTGAGGAACTGGGGCATCTCATCAAGCGAGGTCTTACGCATGAAGGCTCCCACGCGCGTCATGCGCGGGTCGTCGGCCCCGTTGTAGGTGGAGCCGTCCTCCATCACCAAATCGGGGGCGTTCACCTTCATGGAGCGCAGCTTGTACATGGTGAAGTCGCGCCCGCCCAGGCCCACGCGCGGGGCGTTGTAGAACACCGGGCCTTTGTCCTCGAAGTGGATGAGCGGCGCCAAGATGGCGATGGCCAGCAGCACAAACGGCAGCGCCACCACGCCGACGACCAGATCGCACGCGCGTTTTCCGAATCGCTCGTACATCAGCGCAGGCCCTCCGCGTCCAGCTCGGCGCAGGCGCGCGCGAGCGTTTCGGCCACGCGGTCCACGTCCTCGTCCGCAAGCAGGGTGTGCAGCGGCAGCGTGACCTCGTTTTGGAACCGTGCGAGGGCGTTCGGGAAGTCGGCGATGCTGAATCCGAGCGCGCGGTAGGCGCTGAGCAGGGGCAGCGGCTTGTAATGCACGTTTGCGGAGACGCCCGCCTCGGCCATGCGCTCGATCACGAGGTTGCGAAACTCCTCCGACCTGCCCGTCAGCCGCACCATCATGAGGTGCCCGCTGGAGGAGAATCCCTCCCCGCTGCGGCGCGCCTCAACGTCCGGCGCGCCTGCGGCGCTTTCCCCCGCGGCGTCGCCGTAGTGGCGCAGCACCTCGGCATCCAGGCCGGCGAGGGCGCCCTCGTAGCGGGCGACGAGCTTTCTGCGGCGGGCGAGCAGGGCGGGGTAGCGGCGAAGCTGCGCCAGGCCCAGGCCCGCCTGCAGGTCGGTCATGTTGCACTTCCATCCGGGAAACGCGATGTCGTACTCCCAGGCCCCGGCCTTCGTTTTGGCGAGCGCGTCTTTGGTTTGGCCGTGCAGCGACTGCAGCATGAGGTTTCGGTACAGCTCCTCGTCGTCGAAGACGCCCGCGCGCCAGGAGAGCGCTCCTCCTTCGGCGGTGGTCAGGTTCTTCACGGCGTGGAACGAGAACGCGGTGAGGTCGGCCACCTCCCCGCACCGCTTTCCCTTGCGCGTCGCTCCCAGCGCGTGCGCCGCGTCGGCGACGATGGCGACGCGGCCGAGGGCCTCCTGGCGCTCGGTTGCGGCCCTCCATCGTCCGCGCGCGACGTCCAGGGCGGCGAACAGCCGGTCGTAATCGCACATGCGTCCCGCTAGGTCCACGGGGATGACGGCCTTCGTGCGCTCGGTGACCAGGTCGGGCAGGCGGTCGTAGTCCATCTCGTAGGAATCGGGGGCCGTATCGCACAGCACCGGGGTGGCGCCCACGTGGCAGATGGGGGAGCACGAGGCGGTGTAGGTGTAGGCGCTCGTGATCACCTCGTCGCCCGGGCCTATGCCGAGCGCGCGCAGCGCGCACTCGAGGGCCGCGGTGGCCGAGGACAGGCACGCCGTGCGCGCCGCTCCCGTGAAGGCGGACAGCTCGCCTTCGAGCTGCTTGGTCTTGGGGCCTGTGGTGATCCACCCGCTGCGCAGGGCGTCGGCCACTTCCTCTATCTCGGCCTCGGTGATGTCCGGGGGCGAGAAGGCTATGCGTCTTTGTTCGGTCAAAACCATGCTCCTTTGCACGCGCCGCGCCGTCGGATGCGGCGGGGCCTTCATTGTGACGGGTCGCGGCCCGTTTGGCGAGGGCCGCCGCAAAAGCTACAGCAGGCTGCGTATCAGGTTCACGATGGCTTGGTAGGATCGCGCCTGGTCGAACTCGCGCTCCGCCACGGCGCGGCCCCGCGCGCCCATGATCTTGCGCAGCGAGGCGTTGCGGGCAAGCTCCTGCAGGGCGCGCGCCAGCGCGGGCGCGTTCTCGGCCTCCACGTTGAGTCCGAAGCCGTCCGCGGCCACCTTCGCGCGAAACTCCGGGCTTGAGCCGGTGTTGACCACGGGGTTGCCGCTTGCCAGGTAGTCGCCGATCTTGGTCACGATGCTCTGGGCTGCGGTCTTCACCAGCGAGTTGACCACGATGTCGGACGCGCATAGGTGCGCCGCCATGCTGGCGTAGTCCTGGTACCCCAAAAAGTCGACCGGCGCGCCCAGCTTGGCGGCGAGCGCCTCCAGCTTCTCCCGGTCCGGCCCGTCGCCCAGCACCTTGACGCGCACGGGCGGGCACGGGCGGTTCTGCGCGGGTCCGTACGTGTGGTCCTCCGCCGCGCGCCGGGCCTCCCGCGCCAAGCGGTCCTCCTCCAGAAGCGCCGCGGCCTCCACAAGGGTGGCCAGGTCGTAGCTTGCGCCCAGGGTGCCCGCGTAGGCGGCCCACACTTCGCCGTCGGGTTTTTCCACCTCGCCCGCGCGCTCTTGCGCTCCCTTGTCGAAGGCGGCCAGGTCGTTTCCCACGTACACCGTCTCGCGCGGGTAAGGCTCGTCGCGGTCCGCGGCGGGGCGCGCCGCGTACTCGTCGGAGGTTCCCACGGCGCCCGACAAAAGCCGGTAGACGATGCGCGCGTCGCGCGCGAACGGGTAGAACGCGATGTCGCTGAGCACGGGGACGTCCACCACCATGCGCATGGCCTCGGGCCACAGGTCGTTGATGTCGGCAACGAAGGGGATGTTGGCCTCGCGCGCGCACTCCGCGCAGGCGCGCGCCACGTCGTTGGGCGGTATCTCGGCGTAGATCAAATCGTAGGAGCCGCGCATGCGTTCGAAGTGGGCGCGCAGATTCCGGGCCGCCACCCGGTGGCTGCGGATGCGCGCCAGGTCGAGGTTTTTGGTGTAGCCGGGCTCGTCCACGAACACGACGCGGTAGGGGAGGTTGCGGTAGCACTCCTTCGAGCAGTCGCGCTGGGCCTTCTCCCAATGCTGGAACGACGAGGTGATGAGGTCCACCTCGAAGCCCTCGCGGACGAGCAGCTCGGACAGGAAGCGGAAGCGCGTGTAGCCGCGCTTCTCGTCGCCCAGCTTGACCCCCATGGTGACGACGGCTATGCGGGCGCGCGGTTGTCTTGGTTTGGCGTTCATAGCGTGCAAGTATAGCAAGGAATGCCCCGGCGCGGCGCGCAAGCCGGCGAACCCCGTCGAATCACCGCGATGCGCCCGGTCTGGGCGCTCATGAGGCGGGAAGGGCGTCCACCCGGTAAACGGCGCGCCCGTCCACCTCGTCGCCCACTTGCTGGAAGCGGACCTTGTCGGTGGAGAGCGCGGCCAAATCCTGCGTGGACAGCAGGTAATCGACCTCCAGAAGCGGCACGTCGTTAGGATTGACGGAGAGCGTGAAGCTGTCGAAGCCGGCCTCGGTGAACGCCGTGGGCCCCTCGGCGACCACGATGGAGATATGGGCGTAACGGTTGTAGGTGGCGTCGAAGCTTCCCTGCGGGTCGAACCGGCGCCACAGCTCCAGGTTGGGGTAGACGTTGCAGGTGTTGACCACCGAGGCGCCGGCGGTGGCCGCGAGGTCGGCGTAGGCGGAGCTTGCCTCGCCGGTGACGGCCCAGCGGGCATCGGGGTCCGCGGCATCGATGGCAGCCACGGCGAGGCGCGTGCGATTGTCGAGCAGAGGCGACGCGCCCACCTGCACGGGGTTCACCATCACGCCCATGAACAGGGCAAGCAGAAGCGCGTACGCCGCAAGCGCCCCGTCGCGGCCGTCGGCGCGCCGCGCAAGGAGGTACATGCCGGTCGCCAGGACGGCCGCGCACACGGCCAGTGCGGCCGCGTTGTAAAACCAGGAGAACAGCACCGCCGAGGCCGCCATGAGCGCCCCTGTCAGAACGAGGGCCAAAGCCGCAGCCGCCCGGCGCGAGGGGCGCGTGCGCGCAAGCGCCAGGCTGCGGAACAGCAGAAGCAGGTTCACCAGGCCGAACACGATGAACGCCTTGGAGTACAGCCCGCCGGTGCTGTAGCTCATGAGCGTGGCCTTCGCCAAAGGTTCGGGAAAGCCGACAAAGCAGTACCAGCCGAGGAAGGCGGCCAAGGCCAAAAGCGCGACCAGGCAGGCGTCGCGCGTGCGCTCCTTGACAAGCACCCACAGCGCCGCCAGCACGCCGAGCGGGAAGAAGTCGTAGACCGACGCGTAGGCGTCCATGCGCAGGCTGTCGGAGAAGGAGCGCAGTGGGGCCAGCACGTCAAGGGGGTACTGAGCGAGCAGGGGCAGCGCCCCGCCGCCGCAATCGACGCGGTGCCCGGGGTAGGCGGTGGAGAGCACGGCCTGCACGGTGTCCCACGACTTCCCCAGCACGTAGGCCATGCCGAGGCAGAACAGCAGGAAAAACCCGCCGATGATAAGGGCGTCTTTCTTCCCAAGCGTTGCCTCGCGCCGGTGCGTGGCAACGTGGACGACCGCCATGATCAGGAAAAGCCAGGCCATGGGAACCTGCTGGGCGGGGTAGAACGTCAGCACGAACCCTCCGGCGCAGATGACGAACGGAACGCCCAGCGCCAGGCGGACCCGGTACGAGCTTGTGCGCAGGTACCGGACGACGACGAGGAACATGGCCTCGCAGAACACGATCATCTCCACAAAGCCGTTGACGGCGAACCACCAGCTGACGAACGGCGCGAACGTCACCAACAGCGCCAGGCACGCTGCGAGCGCCCGCCGTCCGCGGGCAAGGAGCATGCCCGTCTCGAAGGTGCACATGAACAGCAAAACCGTGCGGGCGCACCAGAAGAAGGCAAGCCCGCGTTCCGGTCCCAGCAAAAGGTAGCCCCAGTGAAACGGCCGGAACACGACGGCGAGGTCGGCCGCCGGCTGGCCGTAGACGATGAACATGTCGGTGGATGCGCCGCGGAACGTTTCGCCCACGTAGGGCCAAGGCCCTGCGGGATCGAAGTACTGGGCGAACGCCATAGGCGTGTTGACCAGGTACTCGTCGGATCGGCAGGCGCGTGCGGAACCGAAGAGGGTTCCGTCCCAGCCGCTGCCGTCGTACCACATGCCAAGCGACGAGCCCGAGATGCCGAGCGCCGTGCCGACGGCGATGGCTCCAAGGGCCAGCGGCCAGCGGAAGCGGTAGAGAAAGGCTAGGCAGCGCGTCCGGTGCGCGAAAAACGCCGTTGCGGCCGCCGTGCCGAGGACGACGCCCGCGGCGACAAGCGCCAGGTTGCGGGGCAGGGCGAGGCGCTCCGCGCACGAGAGGAAAAACGCCGCGGCGCCCGCGTCGGCGTCTATGCTTTCGAGGTTGAGGTAGAGGAAGGCGAATACGGTCAGCGCGATTGCGGCGCCAAGGCCGCCAAGCAGGGTTTTTGCACGATCGCTGCCCACGGGGTCCTCCTTGACTGACGGTTCGTTCGGGCATCTTACCACACCGGGCCGCATCTGGCGCGGTTGCGGCGGACGCTGCGGTCGTGCGGCCTGCGGCCTGCGGCTGTCGCGGTTGTGCTCCCGCTGCAACCGTGCGCCCGCTGCGGCCGCATATGACGCGCTCCCCGCTGCAACCGCGCGCCCGACGGCGCCCCTGCGCGCGGCGCTTCGGGTTCGGCGGTTGGATATAATGGGCGCACCGACAAAACGGAGGGCTTCGGAGAGGGGGCGGCATGACGGAGGCGCGCGCGGCACAAGGCGGGCTGGCGGCGCGCGGCGCCTCGCGGTTCTTTGGGCGGCTGTTGGACCTCCTGGGCCGTCCCGGCCGCCGCGAATGGGCCTTCGCCGCAGCGCTGGGCGTTCCCTTCGGCGTCTCGCAGGCGCTCGGCTGGTTCGTCGCCCGCGGCGGCGAGCTTGCCGACCTCGGGGCGGGGGACGCTGCGCTATGCGCGGCGGCGTCGCTTGTTTTGGCGGCCCTGGCCGCTGCGGCGTTCGCGGCGCTGCTCTCCCGCGTCCTGCGGCCGTGCGCGAGCGTTTCCGGATCGGGCGCCTCCCGGCGATCCGCCGATCCGCGCACGGCGCTCGGGCGGGCGCTGCGCCGTATGTACGACCGCGATCGCCTCTGGCCGCGCGCATGGCTTACCATCGCGGCGTGCTGGCTTCCCGCGTGCGCGGCCCTGTTCCCCGGCGTGCTCGCCTACGACCCGCTCTACGAGCTGAAATGGGCGTTGTCAGACGGCGTGACCACCTCGTTTCACACGCTCGCGCATTCCGCGTGGCTGTCGGCGTCGGTGGCGCTTGGCAGGGACGCGTTCGGCAGCGCGGAAGCGGGCCTTGCGCTGTACACGGTTGCGCAGGTCCTGCTGCTCTCGGGGGTCCTCGCGTGCTGCGTGGCGGCGCTGAGGAGGTTCGGGGCGCCTTTCTGGTCGCAGATGCTCGCCTTGGCGTGGTTCTCGCTCTTCCCCGCTCACGCCGTCTTGGCGATGACGGCCACCAAAGACGTCGCCTTCACGGCGTTTTGGTGCTTTCCGTCGTCCTTTTGTGCGAGGCGGTGCGCGATCCGAAGCGTTTCTTCGCGCGGGCGCGGGGTCCGCTTGCCCTGGCCGGAGCGTTGCTGCTCATGTTCGCGTTCAGGAAGAACGCCCTGTACGCTTTCATTGCGGCGGGGCCTTTTCTTGTGGCGGCGTGCCCGGGCGCGCGCGGGAGGGCGGCCGGGTTGTGCGCGGCGTGCCTTGCGGTCGGCGTGCTGTACTTCGGACCGGTTCACGGAGCGCTGTGCGACGAGGACGCCCCCACCGTGCCGCCGGCGGGCAGCACCGAGGCCCTGTCGGTCCCCCTGCAGCAGCTCGCCCGCGCCATGGTGTGGGAGGGAAAGGGCCTTGGCGCGGAGACGTTCGCCGCAGCGGAGTCGTACGTGCCCGCATGGCGCTCCTACGACGAGCGCATAGCGGACCCCCTCAAATTCGGGAGCGGCAACAGGAGGGTGGAGGAGGACCCGGCCGGCTTCCTGTCCGTGTGGGCGCAGGTTGGCGCGTTGCGCCCCGCCGTGTACGCCGATGCCTGGCTCTCGCTGAGCCACGGTTTCTGGTACCTGGGCTTTCGCTATTCCGATTTCTCGCAAGGGCGTCCTTACCTCGAATGGCGAAGCGTGCCCCGCGAGGCCATTTCCGACGGCGACGCCGACGCGTTCGTCTATATCGGGCAGACGGGGCCGGCCGCCTTGCGGGAGACGGCGGGGCGGTTCATGGACCGCATGCCTTGGGATTCGGTCCCCGTTCTCTCGTGGCTGTTCAACCCGGGGCTTTTCGCCTGGGTGCTGATCGCGTCGGCGACGTCGTGCTTGTATCTGCGGCGTTACCGGCTGGCTGCGGCGCTCGCGCTTCCCCTTGCGTACCTGGCCACCTGCCTTTTGGGTCCCACGCTGCTCATCCGCTACGCCTACCCCCTCTTCGCGCTGGCGCCTTTTGCGTTGGGCATGCCGTTTGTCCGGGAGGGCGGTCCGCTATAATAGGGCGCCAAGCCCTGCGCGGCGCGCGGGCTTCGTTGGATGCGTCGGAAGGCAACGGAGCGAGGTCATGAGGTTCTCGATAATCATCGCCGCCTACAATGTGGAGCGCTACATCGCGGAATGCGTCGAATCGCTGCGGCGGCAGACGTTTCCCGGCTTCGAGGCCATCGTGATAGACGACGCCTCGACCGACGGGACGCTGGATGAGGCGCGCCGCGCCGCAGGCGGCGACGAGCGCTTCCTGTTTCTGCCCCTGCCGGCCAACGCGGGGCAGTCGGCCGCGCGCAACGCGGGGCTTGACCGCGCGTCGGGCGAGGTCGTGCTGTTCTTGGACTCCGACGACTACTATCGCGACGACGCGCTGCAGACGATAGCCTCGCGCATGGAGGCGGACGACCTTGACCAGCTCTACTTTTCCGCCGAGACCTTCTACGAGAACCGCCGCCTGCGCCGCGTCCGCTACGAGGACCAGGAGTCGCGCGCGAGCATAGAGGGGGTCATGCCGGGGGCCGACCTGTACGTGGAGTTCGAGCGGACGGGGGCGTTTCGGCCCTCGTCGTGCCTGTACGCCGTGAGGCGCGCGATCGTGGAGGAGGCGGGGCTGCGCTTTCGGGAGGGCATCATCCACGAGGACCTGCTGTTCATGATGCTGCTCATGCCGCTTCCCCGGCGGGCGGCGTTCGAGAACGCGCCGCTGTACCGCCGGCGCATGCGCGAGGGCTCCACCATGACCTCCGCGTTCAGCATGCGCAACGTGGACGGGCTGTTCCGGGTGGCCCAGGATCTGGGCGCCTGGCTGGACGGGCACGCCGGCGACTACCCGCAGGCGTTTCGCGACGCGTACGCCGCGCGCGTGTTCGACACCTGCCACGTGGCTGCGCGCTATCTGTTCGAAATTCCCGAGGAGGACGTGGAGCGCTACCGCGATGCGCTCGACCCGCGCGACCGCATTGACTTCGACCTGCGCGTGCTGCACCTCCATCGCGCCGTGAAGGACGTGTACGACGAGATGGAAGGCTCGCGCACCTATCGGTTGGGGCGGGTGTTCCTGGCGTTTCCCAGCTGGGTGAAAAGCCGCGTGGTCCTGCCCAAGGCGAAGCCGCAGGACGAGGGGTGACCGCGTCTGGCGGGCGCCCGCGTCGCCGGGTCGGCGCGCGGGGCGTAACGAATCGGAAACATCCCGCGCTATAATAGAGAGCCGGAAAGCGAACGCAAACGGCGCCCTTTGGGCGGCGCGCGAGGAAAGAGGACGGCGCATGACCGCGAACCCCGAGCAGGATTTCGTCCTGAAGACCATCAAAAGCCGCGACGTTCACTTCGTCCGGTTTTGGTTCACCGACGTGCTGGGCACCATGAAGTCGTTCGCCGTCATCCCCAGCGAGCTGGAGGACGCCTTCGCCGACGGCATGGGCTTCGACGGCAGCTGCATCGAGGGGTTTTGCCGCACGCAGGAATCCGACATGCTGGCCTATCCCGACGCCTCCACCTTCCAGGTGCTGCCGTGGCGTCCGGAGTCCAACGCGGTCGGCCGCATGTTCTGCAGCATCCGCACGCCCGACGGAACTCCGTTCGAGGGCGATCCGCGCCATGTCCTGGCGCGCACGGTGGACAAGGCGCGCGACATGGGCTTCGCGTTCAACGTGGGGCCGGAGCTTGAGTACTACTATTTCAAAGACGCCGAGGGCACCGAGGTGCTCGACCGCGGCGGCTACTTCGACCTCACGAGCCTCGACTACGCGTCCGATCTGCGCCGCGACACGGTGCTCACGCTGGAGAAGATGGGCATTCCCGTGGAGTACTCACACCACGAGAACGGCCCCTCCCAGCACGAGATAGACCTCCGCTTCACCGACGCGCTGTCCATGGCCGACGCCGTGATGACCTACAAGCTGGTGGTCAAGGAGATAGCCATGAAGCACGGCGTGTACGCCTCCTTCATGCCCAAGCCCATCGCCTGCGAGCCGGGCAGCGGCATGCACGTGCACCAAAGCTTGTTCGACCTGGAGGGCAACAACGCCTTCTTCGATCCGGACGACCCGCAGGGCTACCATCTGTCCCGGGTGGCGAAAAGCTACCTGGCGGGCCTTTTGAAGTACGCCCCCGAGTTCTGCGCGGTCACCAACCAGTACGTGAACTCCTACAAGCGCCTGACGGCCGGCGGCGAGGCGCCCATCCACCTGGCTTGGGCGCGCAGCAACCGCTCCACGCTGGTGCGGGTGCCGGGGTACCGTCCTTCAAGCGAGATGGCGTGCCGTCTGGAGCTGCGCAGCCCCGACCCCGCCGCGAACCCCTACCTGGCGTTCGCGGCCATGCTGGCGGCGGGGCTGGCGGGCATCGAGGAGGAGCTTGAGCTTCCCGCGCCGGTCGAGGACGAGGATTTGTTCTCGCTTTCTCGGCAGCAGCTGCGCGAGCGGGGCGTGCGGACGCTTCCCGAGAGCCTGGGCGAGGCGGTGGAGCTGTTCGCGGGCTCGACGCTTATGCGCGAGACGCTGGGCGAGCACATCCATGGCTACCTGGTGGCCGCCAAGCGCACCGAGTGGAACGACTACCAGGCGCAGGTGTCCCCGTGGGAGCTCGACCGGTACCTGGCGGTGCTCTAGCATGGGGAGCGGGAGAGGGCGGAGGGGTCCGTTATGAGGAAGAGCGTCATCTTCGTGGCCGACAGCCTGGACAACGCGCACAAGTTCCAACAGGTCCTCTCGGGCTTGGACGTGGAGGTGGCGGCGGGGTCGTCGGCGCAGTTCGAGCGGCTTCTCTCGCGGCATCCTTCGTGCGATCTGGTCATCTACGAGGCGCGCGGCGACGCGTTGGCCGACATCGCCCGGGCAGAGTCGCTCATGCGGGAGGGCGCGGCGGCGTCTTTGCTGATCATCGTGGACGAGGACCGGTTGGGGGAGTTCCGTTTGCCCGTGCAGGTGAAAAGCGACTTCGTGGTGCACGGAGCCGGCGAGGGCGAGTGCGCGGCGCGCATCCGGCAGCTTCTGTGGCCGGGCAACGAGGGATCGGCGTCCGATCTGCTCATCGTGGACGACATGGCGGTGAACCTGGCCACCTACCAGGTGACGGTGGGCGGCGCGCCGGTCGACTTCACCTATTTGGAGTACGCGCTCCTGGCGTTTCTGGTCACCCATCCCGGGCGCACCTACTCGCGCGACGCGCTTCTGAGGCGGGTGTGGGGCTTCGACTATTACGGCGGCTCGCGCACCGTGGACGTGCACGTGCGCCGCGTGCGGGCCAAGCTGGGGCCCGACCTGGCCCAGCATCTGGAGACGGTCCGCGGCGTCGGCTACCTGTGGAGCGCATAGGGGCCTGAGGCGCCCCTCGCGAAGGGGCGCGTCGCCGAGCGAGGCGCGCCGCGCAAGGGGATTCTCTGTTTCCGGAGGGCGGCGCCGGCCCGTTTGCGCCGGGGAGGCTATACTAGGCGTCCGGAACACCCAGCGACGGAGGACCCCATGCCCAAAAAGATTGCCGTGATCGACGGAAACTCCCTCATGCACCGCGCCTACCATGCGGTGCCGCCCACCATGAACGCCCCCGACGGCACGCCCACCAACGCCGTGTTCGGGTTCGTCGCCATGCTGCTCAAGTTCATTGACATCGCAGGCCCCGACGCGCTCGTCTGCGCCTTCGACGCGGGCCGTCCTGCTTTCCGCATGGAGGCGCTTGAGCAGTACAAAGCGCAGCGCCCGCCCATGGACGAGGACCTGAAGGTGCAGTTCCCCATCATCGAGGAGCTGCTTTCGGCCATGAACGTGCCGGTGGTGCGCGTGAAGGGCTGGGAGGGCGACGACGTGCTGGGCACCATCGCCGCGCGCGACGAGGAGCTGGGCTTCGAGACGCTGCTCGTCACCGGCGACAAGGACGCCTACCAGCTGGCCACGGACAAAACGCGCATCGTCACCACGAAAAAGGGCATCACCGACGTGGCCATCTACGGCCCGGCCGAGGTGGAGGAGCGCTACGGCGTGCGCCCCGATCAGTTCATCGACTTTTTGGGCCTCAAGGGCGACTCCTCCGACAACATCCCCGGCGTTCCCGGCATCGGCGACAAAGGGGCCGCCAAGCTTTTGCAGGCCTACGGCAGCCTCGAGGGCATCTACGAGCACGTGGACGAGCTCAAGGGCAAGCAGAAGGAGCGCATCGTCGAGAACAAGGACATGGCGTTTCTGAGCCGGAAGGTGGCCACCATCGTGCGCGATCTGGACTTCCCGCTCGATCTGGAGGCGTGCAGCTTCCCGTCGTTTAACCCCGATGCCGTGACCGAGGCGTTCGGGAAGGTGCGGTTCAACGCGCACCTGTCCCGCGTGCTCAAGCTGGTGGGGCGGGAGCCGGTGAAAAAGCCCGCCGCGCTGGCGGTGGAGCCGGTGGTTTTGGGCCCTGAGGCGGACGCGCTTGTGGACGCGGCCATCGCCCGCGGCGAGGCGCTGGGCGTGGCGTTCGTGGAGCCGGAGCAGGCGTCGCTGTTCAGCGCCGGGCTGCATTGCGCCGTCAGCACGGGGGAGGGGACCGCCGTGTTCTCCGACGACGCCGGCTTGGCCGCGTTCGCGCGCGTGGTGCGCGCGGGGACGTTCGCCTCGCTCGACGTCAAGGCCGACATGCATCGCGTCTATCCCGCCGACACCGCGCGAAAGGCCCTGGTGGACGATAGCGACCTCATGTCCATGCGCGCCTTCGACCTGGGGCTTGCCGGCTACGTGCTGAACTCGTCGGTGGCCGAGTACTCCTACGACGCGCTCTTGGACGCCTACTGCGGCGGGACGCTGCCCGAGGCGAAGGACGACGCCGGCCTGGCCGCCGTTCGCGCCGCGGCGGCGCGCGCGCTGGTGGGGCCGCTCACCGAGGCCATCGAGCGGGACGGCAGCCGCCGCGCGTACTTCGACATCGACCTGCCCCTGGTGGCGGTGCTCGCCGTCATGGAGCGCACCGGCGCGGCGGTGGACTGCGACCGCCTGGCGGAGCTTGGCGCCAGCACGCAGGTGGAGCTTGACGATTTGCGCGGGCGCATCTTCGCTATGGCGGGGGAGGAGTTCAACCTGGACTCCCCCAAGCAGCTCTCCCGCATCCTGTTCGACGTTTTGGGCCTCACCCCCCTCAAGAAGAACCAGCGCGGCTACTCCACCGACGCCGGCGTCCTCAAGGAGCTGGCGAAGGTTCACGAGCTTCCCGACCTGGTGCTGCGCTACCGCGAGCTTGCGAAGGTGAAGTCCACCTACATAGACGCGCTGCCGCGCATGCGCGCCGAGGACGGACGCGTGCACACCAGCTTCAACGAGACGGTCACCACCACCGGCCGCCTGTCGTCGTCGGATCCCAACCTGCAAAACATCCCGGTGCGCACCGAGTTCGGCCGCCAGATCAGGGAGTGCTTCGTGCCGCTTGAGGAGGGCAGCCTCTTTTTGTCCGCAGACTATTCGCAGATAGAGCTGAGGCTGCTCGCGCACCTGTCGGGCGACGAGCATCTGGTGGCGGCCTTCTGCTCGGGGGCCGACTTCCACGCGGCCACGGCGGCGCGCGTGTTCGGGCTTGCGGTGGACGAGGTCACGCCCGAGCTGCGCAGCCGCGCGAAGGCCGTGAACTTCGGCATCGTGTACGGCCAGCAGGCGTTCGGGCTGTCGCAGAGCCTGGGAATCCCCTTCGGGGAGGCCAAGGAGATGATCGACCGCTATTTCGAGGCGTATCCGGGCGTGCGGGCCTACCTGGACGACACGGTGGCCGCCGCGAAGGAGAAGGGCTACGCCGAGACCATGTTCGGCCGCAAGCGCCACATCCCCGAGCTGCGCGCGGGCAACGCCAACCAGCGCGGCTTCGGCGAGCGCACCGCCATGAACCATCCCATGCAGGGCAGCGCGGCCGACATCATCAAGCTGGCCATGGTGGAGGTGCAGCGGCGCCTCAAAGAGGGAGGCTTTCGCGCGAAGCTGCTTTTGCAGGTGCACGACGAGCTGGACTTCAGCGTTCCGGCCGACGAGGCGGAGCGCCTCTCGGCCATGGTGAAGGAGGTCATGGAGGGCGCGGCCAGCCTGCGCGTCCCCCTGGTGGCCGACGTGTCCTTCGGCGCCACGTGGGCGCAGGCGCATTAGGGCTGCGCCAACCGGCGGTTTCTTGCGGGCGGGGGGTGCGTGGCGCGCAAAGCGCTTCGCATCCTGAAAAAATCCACACCACGCCGCCGCGAGTGGCTAAGATGTGTGCTATCATACAAACGTTGTGCCCAAACGGGCATGGCGTAGGAAGAGTGCGATGATACGCGGAGACTGTGCATACGGAAGTTCGTTGACTTGCTACGGTCGCGCTGCTAAGATATCGCCTTGCGTCTATTTCGTTCAAGGAGACACTCATGTACGCAATTGTGAAAACGGGCGGCAAGCAGTACAAGGTCGCCCCGGGCGACAAGCTGAACATCGAGAAGCTTGACGCCGCCGTGGGAGACAAGGTGGAGCTTCAGACCATCTGCGTCGTCGACGGCAAGAAGGTGGAGGCCGATCCCGCCAAGGCGGCCGCAACGAAGGTCACGGCCATCGTCCTGGAGCAGTTCAAGGGCGAGAAGCAGCTGGTCTTCAAGTTCAAGAAGCGCAAGAACTACAAGAAGCTGCGCGGACATCGTCAGCACCTGACGCGCGTCGAGATAGAGTCGGTGGGCGCGGCCAAGAAGCCCGCCGCCGCCAAGAAGGCCGCCGACAAGCCCGCGTCCGAGGACGCCGAGTAAAGCGCAAGGAGGGAGCACCATGGCTCATAAGAAAGGTCTCGGATCCACCCGCAACGGCCGCGACTCCCGCGCCAAGCGCCTGGGCGTGAAGATGTTCGCCGGCCAGACCGTGAGGACGGGCAACGTCATCGTCCGCCAGCGCGGCACGAAGTTCCATCCGGGCGACAACGTCGGCCGCGGCAAGGACGACACGCTGTTCGCCCTGTGCGACGGCACGCTGGAGTTCACGCGCGGCGTCAAGCGCAGGGTTCACGTCCGCCCCGAGGCGTAAGACAATTCGCTGCGAAGGCGCGACGTTTCCGCGTTGAACGGTGCCCCCTGGTTGACAGGGGGCACTTTTCGTATACGATCAGGCGTGTCAGACGACCGCCGACCCGCGGCCGCGCGCAGGGCGCGCTGCGGGACGGGATGCGAGGAGACCCCCGTGTTTATCGACAAAGTGCGCATACAGGTGAAGGGCGGCGACGGCGGCGCCGGGTGCATGTCGTTTCGCCGCGAGGCCCACGTGCCCAAGGGCGGGCCGGACGGCGGCGACGGCGGGCACGGCGGCAACGTCGTGGTCGAGGCCGACGCGGGCCTGTCCTCGCTCATCGAGTACCGTTTCAAGCACCACTTCAAGGCCCAGCGCGGCACGCACGGCAAAGGCTCCCGCATGCACGGCGCCACGGGGGAGGACCTGGTCTTGAAAGTGCCCGTGGGCACGGTGGTGCGCGAGTACTTCGAAGAGGAGAAGGAGGCGGGCGAGCTTATAGCCGACCTGACGCGTGACGGCGAGCGCGTCGTCGTGGCCGAGGGCGGCATGGGCGGGCGCGGCAACATCCACTTCGTCACGTCCATGCGCCGCGCGCCTGCGTTCGCCGAGCTGGGGGAGCCTGCCCAGGAGCGGTGGATCGAGCTGGAGATGAAGCTCATGGCCGACGCGGCGCTCGTGGGCATGCCGAGCGCGGGCAAGTCATCGCTCATCGCCAAGATGAGCGCGGCGCGTCCGAAGATAGCCGACTATCCGTTCACCACGCTCGTGCCGAACCTCGGCGTGGCGCGCTCGGGCGACTACGGCTTCGTGGTGGCCGACGTCCCCGGGCTCATCGAGGGCGCGCACGAGGGGCGCGGCTTAGGGCATGAGTTTCTCCGGCACATCGAGCGAACGGCGCTCATCGTGCACGTGGTGGACCTGACGGGCGACTGGGAGGGGCGCGACCCGCTGGCGGACTACGAGGTGATCAACCGGGAGCTGGCGCTGTACGCCGACGAGCTGGCGCGGCGCCCCCGCATCGTGGTGGCCAACAAGATAGACGTGCCCGGCACGGAGGAGGCGTGCGAGCGGCTGGCCGAGCGCGTGCGGGCCGACTCCGTGGCCGCAGCGGGCGGCGACGAGTTCGCCCCAAGCCCGGTGGACCCGCGGCTTTACCGCGTGAGCGCGCTCACGGGCGAGGGCGTGGACGGCTTGAAGGCGGCCATCGCCCGCAAGGTGCGCGATCTGCGCGAGGAGGCCCGCCAGGCGGCGGAGGCCGACGCGCGCTACGAGCACGTGTGGGAGCTTCGGCGCGAGGCGCGCGACAAGCGCTTCGAGGTGCGCCCGCTTGGCGGCGGCGCGTTTTGCGTGGAGGGTCCGCAGGTGGAGCGCATGGTGGTGCAGACCGACTGGGAGAACGAGGAGGCCGTGCTGTTTTTGCAGCACCGCCTGAAGCGCCTGGGGGTGGACCAGGCGCTCGAGCGCGCGGGCGCGAGGGACGGCGACGAGATACGCATCTTGGGCCGCGCGTTCGCGTTCGAGTCGGGCCGATCGGCGGCCGACGCGTTCGAGGAGCTGGACCTGTGACGCCGGCTGCGCATCCGGCGGGAGGGGCCTGTTCGGGGCGCGGGCGGCGCCTGGTCGTCAAGATAGGCTCCTCCACGCTCACCACGTCCGAAAGCTCCATCGACTACGCCTACCTGCGGGGTCTTGCCGACCAGGTGGCACGGGTGCGCGATGCGGGGTGGCGCCCCGTCATCGTGACCTCGGCGGCCATCGCGTGCGGCCTTGAGGCCCTCGGCATACGCAGAAGGCCCGCCGACATGCCCAGCCTCCAGGCTGCGGCCTCGGTGGGGCAAAGCGCGCTCTCCACGGCCTATGCGGAGGCGTTCGCGCCGCACGGCATCGTCACGTCCACCGTGCTGCTCACGCGCCGCGACACCGCCGACCGCCGCGCGTACCTGCATGCGCGCGACACGCTTTTGCGCCTGCTGGACTTGGGCGTGGTGCCCATCGTCAACGAGAACGACACGGTGTCGGTGGAGCAGATCCGCTTCGGCGACAACGACACGCTGGCCGCCTTGACGGCCTGCCTCATCGACGCCGACCTGCTGGTCATCCTGTCGGACATCGAGGGCCTCTACGACGCCAACCCGAACCTGCATCCCGACGCGCGGCTCATCCCGTGCGTGGAGGGCATCGGCCCCGACATCATGGCGGCCGCCGGCGGGGCGGGCACCACCGTGGGGTCGGGGGGCATGATCACCAAGATCAAGGCCGCGCGCGTGCTCATGGTGGCGGGCATTCCGATGGTCGTGTGCCATGGGCGCCGCGAGGACGCCATAGTGGACGCGGCGGCGGGGCTGGACGTGGGAACGCGGTTCGTGGCCGCGGAAAAGCCCCACGAGATCACGCCGAAGAAGCTGTGGATCGCCCTTGGCGACGCGGCGCGGGGCGCGCTTGCGGTGGACGAGGGCGCAAAGGACGCCCTTAAGCGGCGCGGCAGCTCGCTTCTGTCCGTGGGCGTCCGGTCGGTTGAGGGGCGCTTCGACGCGGGCGACATCGTGGACATCAAAGACGGGGCCGGGCACCTGTTCGCGCGCGGCAAGACGGCGTTCTCAAGCGACGAGGCGGCGCTGGCCATCGGGCGCACGCGCGATGAGCTTAAGGCGAACCGCCTGCTGGCAAGCCTTGCCGAGCGGCCCCTTGTGCATCGGGACGAGCTGGTGGTGTTCGAGTGAGAGGTTTTGGCGCCCTCGCCGGCTTCGGCGGGTTCGCGCGCGCGGCGCGGTCGCGGGCGCGCCGCCGGTCGTGTACAATGGCGGGACGATGAAGGAGGTGTTTCGTGGGTGACGTGAAGGCGGAGGTCCGCGCGGTGGCCGAGGCGGCGCGGGCCGCCAGCGCGAAGCTGGCGCAGACGAGCGCGCACGAGCGCGACGAGGCCCTGCGGGCCATGGCGGCGGCGCTGCGCGCGCAGGCGGGCTCCATCGTGGCGGCCAACGCGCGCGACATGGAGGCGGCGCGCGCGAAGGGCACGGCGGACAGCCTGCTCGACCGCCTGATGCTGGATGCGGGCCGCATCGAGGGCATGGCGTCGGCGCTGGAGGACTTGGCCGCGCTGCCCGACCCGGTCGGGCGCGTGCGGGAGGAGCGCGTGCTCGAAAACGGCATCGCGCTTTCGCGCGTCAGCGTGCCGCTCGGCGTGGTGGCCGTGGTGTACGAGGCGCGCCCGAACGTCACGGCGGACGCGGCGGGCATCTGCCTGAAGTCCGGCAACGCCGCCGTCCTGCGCGGCGGGAGCATGGCGGCCGCCTCGAACGAGGCGATAGCGCGCGTGCTGCACGACGCCGCGACGGCCGCCGGCATGCCGCGGGGGTGCGTCGGGCTGGTGTCATCCGCCGATCGCGCGGCGGCCGACGCGCTCATGGAGCTGCACGGGGTCGTCGACGTGCTCATCCCGCGGGGAGGGGCGGGGCTCATCCGCCGCTGCGTGGAGCATTCCAAGGTGCCGGTCATCGAGACGGGCACGGGCAACTGCCACGTGTACGTGCACGAGACGGCCGATGCGGACAAGGCGCGCGCCATCGTGCTCAACGCGAAGTGCCGCCGCTTCGGCGTGTGCAACGCGGCCGAGACGCTGCTGGTTGATCGCTCGATCGCGCGGTCGTTTTTGCCCGAGACGATGACGGCGCTTGCGCGCGAGGGCGTGGTGCTGCACTGCGACGACGAAGCGCGCGACTGCGCCGCATGGGCGGCCGACGCCGCCGCCCGTGCAGGCGTCGAGGTGCGTTTCGATTGCGCGGAGGAGGACGACTGGGCCACCGAGTACCTGGCTCCCGAGTTGGCCGTGAAGTGCGTGGACGGCGTGGATGCGGCCATCGACCACGTGAACCGCTACGGCACGAGGCATTCGGAGGCCATCGTGGCCGATCCGCAGGTCCCCGCGGGCGCGCAGGCCATCGAGGCGTTTCTGGCCCGCGTGGATGCGGCCGCCGTGTACGCGAACGCCTCCACGGCCTTCACCGACGGCGGGCAGTTCGGCCTGGGGGCCGAGATCGGCATCTCCACGCAGAAGCTGCACGCGCGCGGCCCGTTCGCGCTCGAGGCGCTCACGTCGTACAAGTACGTTCTGCGCGGCGACGGGCAGGTGCGAGCGTAGGTGGCCGTCATCAGCGAGAGGTTCGACGACCTGGGCCGCGACGGAGCCCCTGCGCGCCTGGGCATCATGGGCGGCACGTTCGACCCCATCCACATAGGCCACTTGGCGTGCGCCGAGCAGGCGCGCGAGGCGTTCGGGCTGGACGGCGTGCTGTTCGTGCCCGCGGGCAACCCGGTGTTCAAGAAGGACCGCGCCGTGACGCCGGCGGGCATGCGGCTTGCGATGTGCCGGCTCGCGGTGGCCAGCAACCCGGCGTTCGACGTGAGCGCCGTGGAGGTTGAGCGCGGCGGCGACACCTACACGGTGGACACGCTCAGGCAGCTGCGCGCCCATTACCCCGGCAACGTGGAGCTGTTCTTCATCACCGGCGCCGACGCGGTGTACCATATCCTGCAGTGGCGCGAGAGCGCCGCCATAGCCGACCTGGCGCGCCTCATCGCGGTGACGCGGCCGGGCTACGCGCTTTCGGAGGAGCGGCGCGCGCTCATCGCCGAGCGCGGTAGCTTCTCCATCGACCACCTGGAGGTGACGGCGCTCGCCATCTCCTCGAGCCATCTGCGAGAACGCGTGGCGGCGGGAAGGTCCATACGGTACCTGACCATGCAGAGCGTGTTCGACTACGTGCGGGAGCACGGGCTGTACCGGTCCGCGGGCCCGCAAGCGGCGGAAGGAGGGGCCTGATGGCGGGGAGCCGCTTAAACGGGGAGGGCGACGCGCTTTCCGAGGCGTTCTACAAGGCGCGCAAGGCCGAGCTGCGGGAGCGGCTCAAGCCGGCGCGCTACGAGCACACGCTCCGGGTGGCGCAGTCCGCCGTGGAGCTGGCGCGCCTCTACGGCGTTGACGAGCGGAAGGCCCGCCTGGCGGGCCTGCTCCACGACTGGGACAAAGGCTACGACGACGCGGGAATCCGCAAGCGCGCCCGCGATTTGGGGATCGATGCGGACGCGGGCGCGTACGCCGAGATGCCGGCCCTCCTGCACGGGCCCACCGCCGCGGCGGCGCTGGCGCGGGATCATCCGTCCATCCCGGCCGACGTGCTGCGCGCCGTGGAGGTGCACACCACCGGGGATGTGGGGATGGGCGATCTGGACATGGTGGTCTACGTGGCCGACGCCATCGAGCCGGGGCGCGACTACGGCGGGTTGGACGCCGTGCGGGACCTGGCGGGGCGCGCGACGCTCGAGGAGCTGTTCCTGGCGACGTTCCAGCACATCTTCCTCAACCTCGTGCAGAGGCGCAAGCGGGTGTACCCGCGCACGCCCGACGTGTGGAACCATTACCTCGCCCGCGCGAAGAGCGCCGCGGGCGCCGAAGGGAAACCGAAGAAAGGAAAAGCGTGACCGAACCGAACGAGCAGGCCCGCGAGGCCACGTCCCGCGAGTGCGCGATCATCGCCGCTCAGGCGGCGGACGAGAAGAAGGCGACCGACATCATGGTGCAGGAGGTGCGCGACCTCATAGGGGTGACGGACTACTTCGTCATCGCCACGGCGGCGAACAACCGCCAGGTGGAGGCCATTGTGGACGAGGTGGAGGAGGCCGAGCGCACGCGGGCCGGCGTCAAGCCGCTCCATCGGGAGGTCACCAAGGACGGGTCGTGGTCGCTTCTGGACTACGGCAATTTCGTCGTGCACGTGTTCCAGCCCGACACCCGCGAGTACTACCGTCTGGAGGCGCTGTGGAACGACGCGCCGGTGGTGGACTTGGCGGCGGAGGCGGGGCTGTCCAACTTGGAGTACTCCGACCGCATCGCCAAGCTGCTCGGGCGCGGCTGACGCCCCTCGGCTCCGCCGGCGGGCGGAGCGCGTGCGAAATGCGAACCGATGTCGGCTTGCGGACGTCTGCGCCCGGTGATACGCTAGGTGACCCTTTCGGATTGCCGCGTCCCTCCCTAATAGATGGGAGTGATAGGCATGCCAGATTTCCTCACCAAGTCGCTGTGCCGGGGGCATCGTCCGCAACACCTTGCCGTCCGGCGCCATATCCCGCGCCCCGACCTCATCGCGAAGCTTTTGAGGGAGCGTCACGTGCCCCGCTTCGTCGTCGCCCCCGACGGCTTCGGCAAGTCGGCCGTCGCCGCCGAATACGCCGAGACCGTCTTCCGTTTCGAGCGCGTGTTCTGGATCGATGCGAAAAGCCCGTGCTTTCTGCGCGACCTTGACGCCGGGCGCATAGCCTCGACGCTTCTGGAGAAGGAGGAGGCGCCCTTCCTGGCGGTGATCGAGGACGTTCCGGCGCTCGACCCCGAGCGCGTCGAGCGCCTGTCGGGCGAGATGGACCGGATGCTCGAGCGGGGCTGCGAGGTCCTGGTCACGTGCGTGCCGGCGCGCGACGCCTTCCACCGGCACCTCGACCGCGTCAAGCTGGGGTCCGCAGACCTGCTGCTTTCCGACGCCGAGGTCGACGTCCTGCGCACGGCGGCCGAGCGCGAATCCGATCCGGCTTCGCGCGCCCCCGCGGCCCGCAGGGTGGCGGCGCTTGCGTGGGGAGGGGCCGAGGAGCGCATCTCGTTCCTCGAGGCCGCCGCATGCGAGGAGCTTCCCGCCGATTTGCTGCTGTCGCTGTTTGTCATGATGGTCCTGGAGGAGGGGACGCTCGAGGACCTGGATCCCTTCGTCCCGCTCGATGGGGAGTCGGTGGCGCTTTTGGCCGAGCAGTACCCGTACCTGGGCATCGATCGGCAAAGCGGCCGCTTTCGGGCGCCGGCGTTCTCCGTGGGGGAGCTTGCCGACGCGTTCGGCGGTCGGCTGGGCGCGATGGCGCAGCGCTCCTCCTTTCCGGACGGCGACGCCTTGGCGGTGAGGGCGGCCGACGCGCTGGCCGCACGCGGCAAGCCGGCCCGGGCCTGCGACGCGGCCCGCCTGCTGGCCGGTCGCGCCGCGCGGGCGGAGTGGCTGGCCGAACGCGGGTTTCAGCTGGTGGACAGCGCGTGTTTGGTCCCCGCGTGCGAGGTGTACGCGTCCCTCAACGGCGAGCGCGGCGCGGGCGCGGCCCTGCTCGAGGCGACCGAGGCGTGCCGCCGGGCGCTTTTGGGAAGCCGCCTGGCCGCGTGCGAGGCGGCGCGCAGGGCGGCCGGGGCGCATGCGGCGCCCGCGTCGGCCCGGGCGGCCGGGGTCGTCGTCTTGGCCTGCTGCGCGGAGGGCGCCGAGCGCGCCCGGGCGCTGAAGCTGGCCCCCTCCATAGCGGCGGCGCTCGATCAGGAGGGGCCGGAGCGCTTCGGGGTGCCGGGCGTGGACAGGCGCTCCTTCGAGGCGGCGATGGAGGTGCGCCGCGCGCTCGACGCGTCGTGCGCGGAGGCCGCCCGGGTTTGGCTTGGGCGCCACGACGGCGGCGCATGCGGGCGCGCGGGAACGCAGTCGGCCGCCTGGATACTGGCGATGGCCGAGGCGCCGCCGCGCGGCCGGGAGGGAGGGTCGTCCGCCGCCGGGCGGGGGGCTGGCCGGGCCGTCGACGAGGTGGCGGCCATCGTCCGCGATCGGGTGCGCGGCGCGGGCGGGGAGTCGCTTGGGCTTTTCGACGCCGTGGCGGGGATGTCGCTTGAGCGGGCGTGCGCGCGCGGCGCGGTGTCCACCCCCGCGCTCGACGAGCCCAGCGCGCGGTCGGTGCGCCGCTTGGAGATGGCTCTGCGCTCCCAGCGCAGCGAGTACGAGCGGAAAGGGCGGGAGCGCGCGGCTCACCGCCGCGCGCTGGCCGTCGCGAACCCCGATGTGTTCGCCTACGAAGGCGCGGTCCTCGACCCGACCGCGCCGCGCCAGACCGATCCCGTGCTCACGGTGAACCTGTTCGGCGGCCTTGACGTGCGCATCGGGGGCGAGCGCGTCGATGCGTCGCTGTTCAGGAGGCAGAAGGTGAAAACCCTGCTCGCGCTGCTCGTGCTCAACCGCGGCCGCGAGTTTTCCCGCGACAAGCTGGTGAGCCTGCTGTGGCCCGACAGCGACCTGATGGCGGCCCGAAAGAACTTCTACGGCATCTGGAGCATGCTGCGCCGCGCCCTGAGGACGCCGGCGGGAACGTGCCCCTACCTCATCAGGCAGCAGCACGGGCTGCGGGTGGACGCCAACCTGCTGTCGAGCGACGTGCTCCAGCTTGACGAGGTGTGCAACGCGCTTCTGTTCGAGCGGCCGGACTACGGCGGATGGGCCCACCTGTTCGCCCAGATAAACGATCGGTTCTCGGACGACATCCTGCCGAGCGAAAGCGACAACGACGCCATAGCGGGGCGCCGCGCCGAGTGCCGGGACAGGCTGGTGGACGCGCTGGTGGCGGCGTCGAAGCGCCTGGTGGGGGCCGGGGAGGTGCGCGAAGGGCTGTGGTTTGCCCGCGCGGCTTTGCAGCGCGACAAGACGCGCGAGGACGTCTACGTGACGCTCATGGAGGCGCAGTTGGGCGCGGGCCAGCGAACGGCCGCGCTCGAGACGTACTTCTCCTGCCGCCGCTTCCTGGCCGACGAGTTGGGCATCGATCCTTCGATGGACACCATGCGCCTGTACCGCGGCATCATAGAGAGCGAGGAGATCCTGGACTGATCGGCGGGTCGGGGCAGCGTCGGCCCCACCCCCAAAGGCCCGCGCGGCCGGTTCTAAAAGGCTGTTTGGGCTGTTGCCCCACCTTCC